>NZ_RZOJ01000340.1:0-6528 GCF_003998845.1 Mesorhizobium sp. M4A.F.Ca.ET.022.05.2.1
GCGTCGAGCCGGGGCAGATCGCCAAGACCATCTGCATGCGGGTCGGCGAGCGGGTGCTGCTGGTGGTCGCCCGCGGCGACGCGCGCATCGACAACCGCAAATCGCGCGATGCCTTCGGCGGCAAGCCGCGCATGCTCGATGCCCAACAGGTGGCGGAGATCACGGGGCATCCGGTCGGCGGCGTCTGCCCCTTCGGCCTCGCCTCGCCGCTGCCTGTCTATTGCGATGTGTCGCTGCGGGCCTTTGACGAGGTCGTGCCGGCGGCCGGCGCCACCAATGCCGCCGTCAGGATAGGCGTCGACCGCATGGCGAGCCTGGTCGGCGCCGAATGGTGCGACATCTGCCAGTAGCTAGCCGTTCGGCAGCGCGCTCTTGCCCGCAATCTCGAAGAAGTCGAGCAGGATCGCCAGCCCGACGCCGCTTGCGGTGAAGATGAGGCCCGCGATGAAGATGCGGTTCGCCCGCTCGTAGATGGGCTTTTGCAGCGAACTTACGTCGAGCAGCAAGGACAGCGCCCGCATCTGCATCGCGATGCCGATCAGGATCGGCACGACGGCGAGTAGATGGTACGTTTGCCAAGGGATCGGATTGGCGGCCCAATGGGTGATGAAGCCCAGCGAAAACGCCAGCAGGATGCCGACGGTGGTGACCGTGCCGTTGCGAAAGACGGGCTCGATCAAGTCTTGCTTCGGGTCCTGTTCGTCCAAGCGTCCCTCCTCGGTTTGGCCGTTGGGGAGAGATTAGACGCTCGGAAAATCGCTGTACACCGCCGACGGCGGAGCCGTTTCCGCTTGAAAGTCTGTCAACGCAGCAGGGCCAGCCCCCTGACGGCAGAAGAAGGGGCCACCGAGAAGCCCCTTCTTCCGGTTGCCTGAGGCGGTTCACCTCCTCTCAGAGCTGGCAGTAATGACGATAGCCGTCGTAGCCGGCATAGGTGTCGGAGTATGGGTCGTAGCTGGCGTAGCGGGCGAGGCAGCGGCGGACGTGCGAGGAACCGCCGCCATATTCGTCGACATAGACAGGCTGCGGCTGCTGCTGCTGAGCGAGCAGGCTGCCGAGTACGAACCCGCCGACGCCGGCGGCAATGCCGATGCCGATCTCGCGGTGGTGGTGATGGCCATGGGCGGCCGAGGGCTGAACGGTGCCGGCCAGCGTGGCGGCGGCGACGGAGGTGGCGATGAGGCCGGAAACAATGGTGCGCTTGAACATGATGATCTCCTGTTGCGTGGGAGAGGCGATCCATCCGCCTCTTGATCATCAGTCGTCGCGCCCGCGAAAAAGGTTCGAAACTTTTTTGAGTAAGTGGGAAATAGTCAGTAGGAAGTAGTGTCGCCTACGCGGCCACCTGCCATTCCCTACTCACTATTCCCTACTGCCTACTCACTGGTTCATCCCATGCCGGTGATATGGCGCAGCCAGAAGGCGAGCGCGATGAAGCCGATGATGGTGGTGACGCCGGTCCAGTCGATGCTGGCTTTCTTCAAATCGCTGACGAGCTTGACCACGAGAAGCCAGGCCACCACGACAAGCGGGAAGATGATGACGAGCCGGATCATGCGAAAACCCTCAACCAGGTAATTGCATCTCGCCCTGATATAGGAAGCCGCCCTGCCGTTTTCAGGATGGCGCGGGGCCGCCCTCGCCGGGTCAATCAGCTGTCGCGAACGGAGTTTTGTCTTTACTGGCGCATGGAATATGCTACCGGAGCGCCATGCCCTTGTAGCTCAGCTGGTAGAGCAGCGGTTTTGTAAACCGAAGGTCGGCGGTTCGATCCCGTCCGGGGGCACCACCCTTCGCTCTTCGAGCTTCGGGTAGCAGGCCACCCGAAGATCGTTAGACGAAGGGGTGTCCTCCGAAGCCTTGGCGAAGGAGGACAGTCGACAGTTCGCTGCAAACAAGCCGAAATGGCGCACAACCGCCAGGCCGGCTGCCATCTGCGGCAGAGCCGGTAGATATTAGCGCTCAAGATCGAAATGCCGCGGAAACGCCTGATGCAGCAGCATCAGCATCGTCTTGCGCAGGACATTGGTGTTACGGCCGGAAGGGTTCAGGTGATCCCAGTACCAGGCGCCGTGAACCAGATAATTCAGGCTCTCTGATAAGGTGTCTATGTCGACGCCGGAATAGCCGCCACTGCGCGAGATCTCGATCAGCAGCTCGCGCGCTTCGGCCGTGTAGGCGAGGTCGCTCGGCAACCCGATCTCGTTGTAGATCTGCATGCTCTTGCGGTCGCTGGAGAACACGACGAAGACCGAAACCCACTTTGGATGCTGCCGCGCGAATCCTCGCGCGCATTCGACCGCGCCCAGCAGCCTTTCAACCGGCGACAGCCCGGGCGCCCGCACCAAGGTGGCCCACAGCTCATCATATCGATCGCTGAGATACTGCAGCACGGCCCGAAACAGGTTCTCCTTGCTGCGAAAATGGAACACGACCAGCGCGTTCGACGAGCCGACCTGCTCGGCGATGCGCTGCATGGTGACGCTCGCCAGCCCTTCATCGGCGATGAGGTCGATGGTGGCGTCGATGATACGCTGCACGCTCGCCTCGCCGCGCTCGCGCCGACGATCCTTGGGCGGCGCGGCATCATTCGCCGACCCCCTGCCATCAGCCATGGCGGCCCGTCTTGCGGCTGTTGCAGTTGCCCTGCGCTGCGCCATTTTCATCGGCCTTTTCTAGCCCGCGGCGGAACCTCCGGTCCCACAGCCATTGTAATATCGGGCGTCCGCCCGCCATAACCGACGCCAGAGAACGGTCGCGCCCCCGGGATTGCTCAAAGCGACGGGCGTGTCCCGGCGCTGTCATACCATTGGCCCTGAGCCGTCTCATAAGCCATCGCGGCGCGAAATACATCGGCATCGCAATAGGTGCGGCCGACAATCTGGATGCCTGTCGGCACGCCACTCGCCGCCTTGCCCGACGGCATGGAAAGCACCGGGCAACGGCTCATCATGTTGAACGGTGTCGTCATCACCCAGCCCAGCGACGCGTTCACCTGCCTGCCGTTGATCTCGACAGTGTCCGTGGTCTGATCGAACTCGGCAGGCACCGCGGGGATAGCGTTCGTCGGGCAGATCAGCACATCGTACTTTTCAAGCAACGGACCCAATGTCTGATACATCCGGGCCGCCACCTCCAGGGTTCCGACAAAGTCCGTGGCCTTCGACTTCTGCCCCTCCTCGGCAAACCGACGCGCATAGCTGGTCATGTCGTCGCCATGCTCCTCGAGCAGTTGCGACAGCGAGGCGCCGAAGAGATGCTCGAGATAGGCCATGCCGGCCTTGAGCACCTCGTCGCCCCAGCCCAGATCGACTTCCTCGACCGTGGCGCCGAGCGAGCGGAAGACATCGCATGCGGCAAGCGTGTTCCTGCGCACATCGGCGTCCACTTCGAAGGAGCCGAGATCCATCGAGAAAGCAATCTTCCAGCCCTTGATGGGCTTGTAATCGAGCGGCAGGCGCAGCTTCGGGCGCAGTGTGGCGATGTCCAGCGGGCTCGGTCCCGCCATGACGTTCTGCAGCAGGATCGCATCCCCAACGTTTCGCGCCAGCGGTCCGGTGTGGCAATAGAAGTCCAGATTGAACGGCGGCTCGTCGGGATTGCGACCGTAGGGCGGCTTGAAACCGACAAGGCCGCAGGCCGATGCGGGGATGCGGATCGACCCGGCGATGTCCGAACCGGTCGCTATCGCGGATGTGCCCGAAGCCAGCGTCGCTGCGGCACCCCCGGACGAACCGCCGGGCGTGAAGTCCGGATTCCACGGATTGCGGGTGACGCCCCACCGCCTCGACCAGGTGTAGCCGGCGCAGCTGAATTCGGGCGTCGCCGTGCGCGCATGGACGATGCCGCCCGCCTTGATGATGCGCTCGTTCATCGTCGAAGTATGGCCGCATACGGCATCCCTGGTCAGCAGCGAGCCATGCGAAGTCGGCTTGCCCTTGATATAGCTCTCATCCTTGATGCCGATCGGCAGTCCTTCGAGAGCTCCGGTCCGGGCGCCCCTGGCGTATTTCGCCTCTGCTTTCCTGGCCAGCTTCATCGCCTCGTCGAAATGCGTGAAGGTGAAGCAGTTGATCGTCTCCTTCGTCGCCTCGGCGCGGTCGATGACCGCCTGCATCAGCTCCACAGGCGAGAGCTGCTTTGCCTTGAACCGCCGCAGCGCTTCGCTCGCCGGCATGTAGCAGAGATCGAGATTGGTCATGGGCAGTCTCCTGCGGTCGGCGGACCGCACGCGGTCCGGCGACTGTGGCCGGAACGGTTTCGGCGCGGCTATTTCTGAAGGTCGGTCCAGATCTTCGTATAAAGCGCCTGCACGTCCGGCGGACAGGCCGGCATGAACTTGCCCTTGGCGGCGAATTCAGCCGGAACCTCGACCTCCGGCGCCCCCTTCATGTCGTCCGGCATGAAGGGCTCGGATCCCTTGATGCCGTTCGCGTAGTGCGCGAAGGCCGAGATCATCGCCGCGTTCTTCGGATCCATGATGAAGTTCTGGAACAGCTTGGCGTTCTCGACATTCTTTGCGTCCTTGAGAACCGCGACATTGTCCATCCAGATCGGATAGCCTTCCTTCGGATAGCCATAGACGATCTTGCCGTTCTCCAGCCGCTCGCGCAGCGATATGCCGTTCCAGTTCACGCCGGCCGCGATGTCGCCCCTGCCGAGGCCATCGACGGCCGCATAATCGAAGGAAAGCCATTTCGCCTTGGCCTCGACCAGCTTGTCACGCACCTTTTTCAGCACCTGCTTGTCGTCGGTGCAGTATTCGCCGCCGAAATAGGAGATGGTGAGGAAAAGGATGTCGCCCATCTCCGGCACGACATTGATCTTGCCGACGAGCTCGGCGGGCGGGTCGAGGAAAATTGCCGACGTGTTCGGGTCGCCGGAATACACCGACTTGTTTACAGACACACCGGTCGTGCCCCACTGCCATGGAACGGTGTATTTGCGGCCTGGATCGAACGGAACGTCGACCCATTTTGGATCGACGTTCTTGAAGTTCTCCATCTTGTTGGGGTCGGTCTCCAGCAGCAGCCCTTCGCTTATCCAGATCGGCATGACACTGGCCGATGGCACGACGATATCGTAGCCCGAAGCGCCTTGGCGCACCTTGGCCAGCGCTGTGTCGTTCGAGTCGTAATCGGTGACAGTCACCTTGACCTTGTAGGTCTCCTCGAACTTCTTGATGAGGTCGGGGTTAGTGTAGTTGCCCCAATTGTAGATGTTGAGCTCGCCGTCGGCGCGGGCCATGCCCGTCGCGGCCATCAGCGACAGCCCGGCGGCCGTCGCGGTCGATTTCCAGTTCATGCTGCTTCTCCCATTGTTGGGACCGGCCACAAATGCGGCCTCGGTCCAATGAAGATAGTTCCCGTTCCGTGGCCATTCACCGGCGGACGCCAGCTGGCCAACTCAATGCAAGGAATAACTATGACTAAACATACAGTCAACATCTTTTAGGCGACATTACCCAGTTGGCCCGTTGAAGGCACAATCGCTGATTGGGGCGGCAAGCACCCTGCCAGAGGCCTCTTTCGGCCATCGGCAACCGGAATTGACGCGCCGATGCGCCGGCGAACGTGTCATGTATCGTCAAACGCGAGGCCATAGACGGATTGGGCAAGCTTCGGCGTGAACAGCCGCGGCTTACAGGGTCGGGGGTTATTCGCCTTTTTCTGACGGCAGTGCTGTTGATGACCATGGCGCTCTTCCTCGCCGCGCGCGGCGAGGAGCGTATCGCCTTGGTCGTCGCCGGTCCGACCTATGACGGTTCGCCGGCCTAAGCCAATGCCAATGGCAGCGCCGAGCGGATCGCGGCGAGCTTGCGGGAGGTCGGCTTCACAGTCCGGCTACCGAGTGACTGCGAGTATCGAACCGGGATGCAGTCCATCAGGCCCAGCCTACAGGAGTTGATGACAACGGAGGCGAATTCCGCACCACAGGGCTTGGGCATATGCGCGCCAAAACTGTCAACCTGATTATTCTCGCCGGCATGTTCGGTGTGCTTGCGGTGGTCGTAGATTGCGCGGTGGCTTGGCGCAGCGGTCTTACAGCGACCTTTGCGGACAGGGCGTCCCAGCTGCGTCGCCGCAGCGCGAAGCAGTCGGCTCGGGTCGGAAGCTCATATCCTCCGAGCGGCGCACCAACTCGGCGAAAACGAGGGCAAAACTTCCCAGCATCAGGAAGACGATGATTAGGCGTGTCACCGGCAATAGACAGGTCTCGACTGGCTAGCCCCCACCAACCCATCCACTGCCGGCTAACATGACCGATCCGGCTTTACGAGAGCTTAAGCTCCGCCTTAACCATCACGTTCGCCTGTTGGCCGACACAATGCGCGAGCGGTCCTTTTGGCAGCCATTGGCGAACACCGCCGCGCCCTTTGCACATGCGGGCGGCCCATGCTACCCCGGCGCTGGCGCGGCTGCGAACCGGTCGCCGCCAGCCGGTCGTCATCGGAAAGCCATGAGCAAAGCCACCAGCCGTTTCGCCTTCGTCTCGTCCGACACCGCCGACGCCAGGGCGGCACTGGAA
>NZ_RZOJ01000341.1:0-6528 GCF_003998845.1 Mesorhizobium sp. M4A.F.Ca.ET.022.05.2.1
GAACGGAACTACACCCGTCAGCTGGCGACCATCATTTCTATCGATGCCGTCGGATTCTCGCGGTTGATGGGCATCGACGACGAGTTGGCCGTCGCCGCTTTCGAGGAACGACGCGACATTATCGCCGATAGCTGCGTGGCGTTTGGCGGCCGGACTTTCGGCGACGCCGGCGACAGCATCATGGCCGAATTCGGCAATCCGATCGAAGCCTTGCGCGCCGCCTTCGATTTCCAGGGTAGGATCGTAGCGCTTAACGCCGCCGTCGCCGAGGACATGCGCATGCCGTTTCGCGCCGGCATCAACACCGGCGACGTCATCGTGCGCGAGGGCCGCCTCTATGGCGACGACGTCAACATCGCCGCCAGGCTGCAGGAGTTCGCGCCGCATGACGGCCTCGCCATTTCGGAGACGACATGGCACCACGTGAAGGACAAGACCGCGGCCGAATTCACCGACCTTGGCGAATTCATGCTGAAGAACATCGCGCTGCCGGTGCGGGTGATGATAGCGGGCCGCGGTGGCAATGCGTCGCCAGCGGCGCCGCTCGCCGCCATTTCGCCAGCCGTCAGCCAGCAAAAGTCGCCGCCCAAAGGCCCGCCGGCGATTGCCGTGCTGCCTTTCGCCGGCGATGGTGGCGAGCGCGACGTCGGCTACATGGCCGATGGCATCGCCGAGGACATTATCTACGGCCTCTCGAACACGAGATGGCTTTCAGTGATCGCCAAGAGCTCCAGCTTCCAATTTCGCGACGATAGCCTGGGCACGCGGGTAATCGGCAACGCGCTTGGCGCGCGCTACATCGTCAGCGGCACTCTGACGCGCAATGGCAGCCAGATCCGCCTCAACACCTCGCTTGCCGACACCTCGAACGGACGGCTGGTCTGGTCGCAGCGCTTCGACCGCGACCTCGTCGACATCTTCAAGCTGCGCGACCAGATCGGCAGCGAGATCGTCTCGATGCTCGACAAGGAAGTGGACCGGGCCGAACAGGCGCGCACCTTCCAGGTGCCGTGGGAAAGCCTGGAGACCTGGCAATTGGTTCGACGCGGTCGCTGGCACATGAACCGGCGCACGCGCGGCGATACCGAAATCGCCCTGGATTTCTTCGAAAAGGCCTATCGGGAGGACGCCAATTCCAGCGCCGTGCTGAACGAGCTGGCATGGTGGTATTTCTGGCGGGCGTGGCTGCGTTTTGGCGACAGCGATGACCTGGACAAGGTCGAGCAGTACGCGCGCAAGGCCTTGCTGATGGACAGCCTGGACGCGCGCCCGCACGCCCATCTTGGCGTCATCGATATCATGCGGGGTCAGCCGCGGGCCGCGATCGAGCATCTCGAGGAAGCGCTGCACATCAACCCGAGCTTTGCCTTTGCGCGCTCGGCCATGGGCAGCGCCAAGCTTCTGCTCGGAGATGCCGCCGACGCCATACCGTTCTTCCTCGATACCGAGCGGCTGAGTCCTTTCGATCTCTACCGGTTCCACAATCTGGGGGAACTGGCGGTCGCCTACAGTTTCGTCGAGAACTGGCCGGCCGTGATCGCCACGGCCGATCGTTCGCTCAACCTGTCGCCTGGCTATTTCTACGCCCGATACCTGAAGATCGGCGCCTTGATGCGCAGCGGCCGTGTCGATGAGGCCAAACGCGAACTGGCGATTTTCACGACCAGGCATCCGGACTTCTCGGAGCAGCGGGTGCGCTGGATACCTTTCGCCAACAAGGCCGCGAATGAATTCCTCATCGCCAATTTCGAACTGGCAAGATCGGCGATGTGATTTCGCGGAGGCGATGGGCTGGACACAGATGATTGTGAAAAGAATCACATACTCCGAGCCGATGCGACCATAGGCCAAGAGACGGCCGGCATCGCAATGAGGTGGACAGCCGGGGGGCTTGAACGTGCATGATCAAGTTAAAGTACTTCGATAAAGTCCGCGCGGCCCAGAAAAGCCAGCGACCGCTGTCGGAAATGCCGCCTTTCGACATTGAACGGCTCCGCGCCAAGGGCTTGGCGTCCCGCATCGCGAACTTTTTCTTCGGCGATCCCCGCTGGGCCCTCGCGCTGCTGCGCCGCTTCAAGCCGAGTCTTGGCTTCGGCAATTTCCTGCTCGTCACCAGGAACGCCGACGTTCGCGACATATTGGAGCGCGGCGAGGAGTTCGAGACGCCCTACGGGCCGGAAATGGCCGAGCTGGCGCGCGGCTCGAACTTCATCCTCGGCATGCAGGACGGCGCCGCCTACCGGCAGATGAAATCGTCGGTGCTGAGCGCCTTTCCGCCGGCCGAGGTCGAGGCCAAGGTCAGGCCGATCGCGGCGCGCCATTCCAAGGACATCATGGCGGCCGCCAGCCCCGGCTTCGACGCCATCGGCGGGCTGATGAAGATCGTTCCGGTGCACATCTGCCGCGACTATTTCGGTTTGGAGATCGACGACGAATCCGAATTCGCCGACTGGGCGATCGCCTTGAGCGCGCTGTTCTTTTCCGATCCGACGGCAAAACCGGCCACGCGCGAGCTCGCGGTCGTCGGGGGCGACCGGCTGATCAAGCTCATCGACCGTTCCATCGACGCGATCAGGGAAAAGGGCGCCAAGAACGAGCAGCCGCTGGCGCGGCTCGTTGCCCTGCTCGATCAGGGCCGCATGTCGCGGCCGGACATTCATTCCATCATGCTTGGCATGATCGCCGGCTTCGTGCCGACCAACGTGCTGGCCGGCGGCAATTGCCTGGACGTCATCCTGTCCAGGCCAGACGCGCGGCAGGCAATCGACGCGGCGCTCGCCGAAAACGACACGGCGAAGCTCGACCGGGCCATCATGGAAGCCATGCGCTTCAAGCCGATCTGGGTCGGCCCCTGGCGCTACACCTCACGCGACACGGTTATCGCCAAAGGCACGCCCCGCGAGCGGCTGGTGAAGGCGGGAACGGTGGTGATGCCGGCCACGCTGTCGGCGATGTTCGACCCGGAGGCCGTGCAAAATCCCAACGATTTCGACACCACGCGTCCGTACCGCGATTACCTGGTCTTCGGCCACGGCATCCATCTGTGCATCGGCGCCGAGATCGCCAGGATCCAGATCGGCGAAAGCCTGCGCGCGCTGTTCGGCAAGGAGAAATTGCGCCGCGCGCCGGGCAAGGCCGGGCGACTAGTCAACATCGGCGCCTATCCGGAGAGCCTCAAGGTCGACTTCGAGCAGCCGGCGCTCTGCCGCACCGTCGACCAGTCGATGGTGACTGTGGTCTGCCCGGTCGTCCGGACCGTGCCGCTGGATGCCATCCGCGACAAGGTCGCCACGCTCGGCAATCCGGCCAACGAGGAGATCAGCGCCGCGCTCGACATCTCCGCCACCATCCATTTCACCAGCCTCGCCGTCGCCGGCACCGGCGAAATCGATGACGCTTCCGGTCTTGAGAAGGGTGCGCTTGTGCTCGAAATCTCCGGCGACGGCAGCGCCGGCGAGGTCATCGACGCCGTCTCCCAAGCCATCGGTCACCGGCTGCGGCCGATCTTCAAGGACGTCTGCGGCCTGCCCGAGGGCGGCTCGCTCAGCGACTTCCTGCGCAGGCACAATATCGAGATATCGCCGTCCTTTGGCAGCAACGCCGGGCTGGTGTTTTCCGGCACGCCGGGGCATTCGGTCCGCCGCATCCTGGCTGAAGCCGAGCTTGCCGACACCGTGCGCGGCATCGCCGAGCAGCCGCGCGCCGGCAACGGCGATGCCGCCATGGTGCTTGCCGAGGCCCGCCGGCATGTCCATTCGCTGGGTCGGTTCGACTGGGCTTTCCAGCCCGCCGAAAGCCAACTCGAAAATCCGCCCGGCAAATGGTGGCGGGCCATCACCACGACGTTGCTCGCGCCGCCGATGCTGGTCGCCGTCGCGGTCGTGGTGCTCGTCTGCTGGAAGCTGACCTACAAGCTGGTGTTCGGCGATCCGAGCGGCCTCAGCTTCACCACCATCGCAATTGCCGGCACGGCGCTTCTGCTGGCCGTGCTCGGGCTCATCGCGATGATAGTTGTGGCGCTTGGCGTCTGCTTCATCGCGTTACGGCGCCTCGAAGACATTGACCGTCCGCACAACACGCCCGTCGACCTTGATGCGCTGGACAAGATCATCGTGCATGAGGATCGCGCAGCGCAGAACCATATGACGGCGATCTCGACGATGAAGGTCGGAACCTTGCGACGTTTGGCGCTCCGGCTGTCTTTCTATCTGATCTCGATCACGGCGCGGAAAGTGTTTCGACCGGGCTTCCTCGGCACCATCAACACCATCCATTTCGCCCGCTGGGTGCTTTTGCCCGGAACCAACAGGCTGATGTTCTTCTCCAACTATGGCGGCAGCTGGGAAAGCTACCTGGAGGATTTCATCGCCAAGGCTGCTTCCGGGCTCACCGGCGTGTGGAGCAACACCGAAGGCTATCCCCGCACGCGATGGCTCTTCCTCGATGGCGCGCGCGACGGCGACCGGTTCAAACGCTGGGCACGGCGACAGCAGGTGCCGACTCTGTTCTGGTATTCGGCCTACCGCGAGCTCAACACCGCGGCCATCCGGATCAATTCCCGGATCAGGCGCGGCATTGCTTCGGCCACCGACAACGAGGCGCGCGACTGGCTGAGCCTGTTCGGTTCTCTGCCGCGGCTGGCGACCGAAAGAACCACCGTTCAAAAAACCACCTCGCTGCTGGCCAATATCAGTTCGGCCTTTCCGCCGCCTCTCGAGCAACAGCTGGAAACCGGCGAGATCCAGTCCATCTTCTTCGGTCCGTTCGGGTCGCTGGCGCACGCGCATATGATGGCGATTGCCATACCCCAGACCCTGTCCAGGGCGAGCCGCAGGGCCTGGCTCGAATTCGTCGTTGCCCGCGCGAGTTTTGGCGATGGCGTGCCGCGCGAGCGCGCCATGACGCTGGCATTCGGTCCTGACGGCCTTCGCCGCCTCGGACTGGACGGCGGCGTCGAGGGCGATCCGCTCGGCACGTTTCCTGTCGCCTTTCGCCACGGCATGGGCAATCCCGAACGCAGCCGCATCCTGGACGATCTCGGCGACAGCGTTCCCGACAAATGGCAATGGGGTTCACTGCAGAAGCCGGTGGACGCCGTCGTCGTCTGCTATGCCGAAAGCCCCGAGATCCTGAAGGCCGAGCTTGCCGCGCTGAAGAAAAAGACATCGAGCGCGGGGATGGTGCTGGTTTCGGAACTGCCGCTCGCGGTCAAGCGGGAAGGCAAGCGCGCCGTCGAGCATTTCGGCTTCGTCGACGGCGTGTCGCAGCCGATCGTGCGCGGCACGGCGCGCGCAAATGCGGGTGCTGCACCCATGCATCTGGTCGCGCCAGGCGAATTCCTGTTCGGCTATCGCGACGAGCACGGTTTCTACCCGGCTTCGCCGTCCGTCCCGGCCGCGCAGGACCGCTCCGGTATCCTGTCAGCGGTGCGCCGCAACCGGCAGATCGCCGGATTGCCACCCCCGCCGCACGATTTCGGCCGCAATGGCTCCTTTCTGGTCGTGCGCCAGTTCGAGCAGCACGTCGAGCGCTTCGACGATTATTGCAAGGCGGCAGCCGCGCAAGTGGCGGGCGAGACCGGCAATCCGGCGATCACGCCGCGCTGGGTGGCCGCCAAGATGCTCGGCCGCTGGCCGGACGGCAGTTCGCTGGTGCGCAACCCAGACGGCCGCCCCGGACGCGGCGTCGACAATGATTTCACCCTCGGCGTCGAGGACCCGCAGGGGCATCGTTGCCCGCTTGGCGCTCACATACGCCGCTCCAATCCGCGCGACTCGCTTGGCGAAGACCGCGAGACGCAGATCCAGATCGGCAAGCGCCACCGCATCATCCGCGTCGGCCGTTCCTACCAGAAGCAGGACCGGAAGGGCGCGAAGGTCGAGAAGGGCCTGCTCTTCATGTGCCTCAACGCCGACATCGAGCGCCAGTACGAATTCATGCAGCAGACCTGGGTCTCATCGACTTCGTTCCAGGGGCTGGTCGGTGAAAAGGATCCGACGATCGGTTCGCGCACCGACGATGGCAGGTTCACCATCCCGTCCTGGGAAGGCGTCACGGTCCTGAAGGGAATACCGCAATTCGTCACCACGCGGGGAGGTGGCTATTTCTTCATGCCGAGCAAATCCGCGCTGCGCTATCTGATCTCGCGGCTCTGATTCGGGTGACGCATCGCCGAATGACGCCCTCAGTCGTCGTCCTGCGATTCGGCAATGGTAGCGAGCGCCCTGGCGTCGGTTATGCGCAGGCCACCTCGCTTGATCTCGATGATCCGGCGGCTGCGCCAGTCGTTCAGCGTCTTGTTGACCGACTCGCGCGTCGCGCCGAGGAACTCGCCCAGCTCCGATTGCGATATCGGTATCCAGCCGGCCCCATCAGCCATGACCCCGCCCAGGAACACCAGACGTTTCGCCAGCCGGGCCTCGATGCCGAAGAAGGCCTGGTCGCCAAGCTCGCCGCTGACCCAGCGCAGCCGTGCGCACAGCAAGTCGATCATGGCGCGCGCCAGCGACGGGTTTTTCTCAATACGGT
>NZ_RZOJ01000342.1:0-6513 GCF_003998845.1 Mesorhizobium sp. M4A.F.Ca.ET.022.05.2.1
GAGACAGCTGTTCGGCGTGCCGATCCAGATGGTGGGCATCGCCAGCCGGCCGATGCCGCAGGGCCTCAACGACCGGATGTTCCCGATCATCCTCGACCTGGCGCTGGGCAAGCTCGAGAAATACGGCCTCGTCCGGCCGAAGGAGGGCATCTTGAAGCAGATCGACGCCGGCCGCATCCCGGTCATCGATGTCGGCACGGTGGCGGCGATCAAGGCCGGCAGGATCAAGGTCGCGCCCGACATCAAGCGCTTCGGCGAGCGCGGCGCCACCTTTGTCGACGGCCGGCAGGAAGACTTCGACGCCGTCATCCTCGCCACCGGCTACCGCCCCGCCTACGACAAGTTCCTGCCGACGGAGCTCAGGCCGCAGAAGAGCGGCGTCAATGCCCGCGCCTCGGAGCTCGGCCTCTTTCTCGTCGGCTTCCACAATCCGGTCACCGGCCTGCTGCGCGAGATCGGCCTGGAGGCGATGGCTGTGGCTGCCGATATCGAGAAGCGGGGGTGAGGGCGGCTTCCGACGAGGAGGGACAAACGACATTCATGCCGACCAGAGGATGGGACATGCTGCGACAGATGCAGGAGCTCTTTGAGTTCTTCGGTCCGCACGTCCGCGACACCGAGACTCTCGATCGCCTTCGCACGATGGTCAAAGATCGCGGGGCCTGGCTGAAAGCACATCACCTTTTCGATCATATCCGGCACAAGACCTTGCGGGTCGAAAAGGCGAACGATGTGCCGGCTTTGGCCCAGTATATGTTCGAAGAGGTCTGCGCAAAGGCGCTCTTCAACCTGACGCACAGCAATGCTCCCTTCGACGCAGACTCCCCATATTGGATTGTGCCGAATGCACTGGCCCTCGCTCGCGTGCTGGGGCTCGATTCGATGGTCGTCGTTCGGATCGTTACACCCGCTGATTGACATCGCCGGCGGCTGTTCAGAGCCGCTTCGGGGCCTAGCATAAATCGGGTGGACCATAACCCTGCGCTATGCGAAGCCGGTCCCGATTGGACGAAAGGGCCCACCATGCTCACGCTCTACGATTATCTGCCGTCGCAGAATGGCTGGAAGGTGAGGGTCCTGCTCGGCTTGCTCGGCATCGCCTACGAAACCCGCGTCGTCTCGATTTTCGAGGGCGAGAGCCACACTGAGGCTTTCCTTAAGCTCAACCCGGCCGGCGCCGTGCCGGTGCTCGCCGTTGAGAATGGGCAGGCGATCGCCGAGTCCAACGCGATCCTCGTCTGCGTCGCGGAGGGCACACCCTATCTGCCGGCAGACCGGCTTCTCCGCGCCAAGGTGATGCAATGGCTGTTCTTCGAGCAGTATTATGTCGAGCCGGTGATTGGCTCGCTGCGCTACTGGGTCCTGACCGGGCGGCTCGAGCGCAACCAGGCGATGGTTTCGGGCAAGCGCGAAGCCGGCGCCCGTACGCTGGCGGCGCTGGAGCGCAGCCTCGCCGACGGGGCGTTCCTTGTCGGTGACACTCTCACCATTGCCGACATCGCCGTCTATGCCTACAGCCACCGCGCCGAGGATTGCGGCTTTAGGCTCGCGGACTATCCGTTCGTGACGGCGTGGATCGGCCGGGTGCGGGACGCGATCGGTCCCGACTATCCCGTCCATCCTTACAGCATCGATCCACATTCCGGCGCCTGACGCCCGCTCGCCGAGGACCGCGTTTCGAAGCCAAACCCGGCTCTGCCATTGCTTATCCGATTTCGCGCCCCAGATTCCGTCACCAGGGCCGGGCCCTTCGGTGCCAGGCCGGCGCGGAGGCAACCATGACACGCGACGACATCATTTCAGTGCTGGGTCCGGTGGACGAGGCCGTCCTCGCTGACATCGCGCTGACCGGCGCCAGCCTCGGCGAACTGCGCGAGGCCTTCGCCTGGATCGGCGCCGACGAGGCGCTGGTCAATGAGGGCCGCCACTTGCCGGGCACGCGGGTGGCGCGGCTGATCGAGATCCTCCAGCCGCCGGAGGAGGACGACGGGCCGCGGGCGCCGGCGGCGGGGTTTGAGTAGGAGCTGTCCCGCCGGCATCTCCGGTTTAGGTCCTCAGCTCACCCGCCCCGGCACGCCGCCTCGTAATCCGCCAGCACCGCATCGACCGCCGCGAGCAGGATGGCTTCGGGATCGCTCGCCGGCCCGAGGCCTGCCGGCAGCGTCGGCAGGAACTGCCGCATCAGCGTTTCGGGGATGCCGACGCCGGTAAGCACCTCGCGCAGGCGGCCGACGGCGACGCTTGCCGCGGGATTGCTCCAATAGTAGCGGATGCGATCGCTGTAGCTGTAGTGACGCTGCAGATAGAGGCTGGTCTCGCCGCCATGATAATGACTGCGCCAATGGCCGGGCGCCGCCAGCATCACGCGCTCCATCGCGCGGGCAAGCGAGCGCTCGCCATAGCCGGGGACCATTTCCGCGGCGATCAGGTCGAGCCCGTAGAGCGCCTCGCGCAAGGCGAAGGTCAGGCCCGGGCCGACCTTGAGGATCGGAAAGCCGTTGGCGACCAGCGCCGTCAGCGCCGCGCGGCTCTGGTAGTCGGTGGAGTGCGCCTCGTAGACGAGCGACGGCTGTTCATCGAGCAGTGCGGTCAGCGCTTTCGATGCTTCCGGCTTGTACGCGATGACGTTCTCGCTGCCGAATTCGACGCCCGGCTGCACGACCAAAGCGATGACGCGGCCGAACGCTTCACCGAGGCCCTCGCGCGCAAAAATCTCGCGATGGATTTCGATCGTGCGCCGCGCTGCCGCCGCTTCGGTTGGCTTCAGGTCGCTGAGCGCGTGATCGGCGCCGCCGGGGACGGGAACCTCGGTGCCGATGATGTAGAGCGGCAGCGCGCCGCCCTTGGCCCGCGCCGCCTTCTCGGCCGCCTTGGCGAGCCGGGCGGCCCGCGTCGCGATGGTCTCGTCGTCGAGGGCTGCGGGCTCGCCGGCGCAGCCCATCGAGGCGTCGAGATGGATCTTGCTGAAGCCGGCCCAGACATAGGCCGTGACCATGGCTTCGGCCTTGGCCATCGCCTGCGCCGCCGGCTCGGAGCGCCATGGATTGGGCCCGAGATGGTCGCCGCCGAAGATGATGCGCGAGGGCTGGAGCCCCTCGCGGCTGGCGATCTCCTTGACGAAGGCGACGAACAGGTCGGGCGTCATCCCGGTATAGCCGCCGAACTGGTTGACCTGGTTGCAGGTCGCCTCGATCAGCAGCATCAAATCCGGGTCGGCGACGGCGCGCCGGATCGCCGCCTGGATCACCAGCGGATGCGCCGAGCAGATCGAGGTGATGCCATAGGGCGACCCGTTTCTGCGCGCTGTGGCGAGGCCTGTCAGCGGATTGGTCATCATGTCGCTCGCGCCGTCCCGGCGATGAAGTCGTCAAGCACGTCGAGACCGGCAAGGCCTTCCATCGGCCCGCGCCGCGTCACGTTGCGGGCGCCCGCGGCATTGGCATAGAACAGCGCCTTGGCCGGCTCCATCCCCTTGCGCCGGCAGGTGAGGTAGGTGGCGCCGAAACAGTCGCCGGCCCCGGTCGGGTCGACTTCCTCGACCAGGAAGCCGGCGCAGTCGATCCGGCTGCCGTCGGCGCCGAAACGGGTTGAGCCGGCGGCGCCGCGCTTCAGCACGATCTCGCCGACGCCTCTGGCGATCAGCGCCGCCACAGCCTCTTTCTCGTCGTTGACGCCGGCCGCGGCAAGCAGCTCGTCGCCGGAAGGCAGCAGAAGATCGGCGTCGTCGACAAGGGCGGAAAGCAGCGCGCCGTCGGCGCCGTCGATCAGCTCCTTGCGCACATTCGGGTCGAAGGAGGTCGAGCCGCCGCGCGCCCGCACCGCCTTCACCGCATAGGCGACGATCTCCTTCAGCCCCGCTACCGACAGGGTCGAGCCCATGACATGCAGATGGCCGGCACCGTCCGCCAGTCGCCGCGCCTCCGGCGTGAGCCGGATCTGCCCGGCGGCGGATTCGGCGATGTTGTAGACGAAGTCCCTGCCGCCGTCCGGCCTGTAGCGCACGAAGGCGCTTCCGGTCGGATAGCGGTCGCTGATCGACACGGCCGAGACGTCGACGCCGTCGCGCTTCAGCCGTTCCAGATTGATGATGCCGAAATCGTCGCGGCCGACGCAGGCGACGATGCCGGCGCCGCCGCCGAGCCTCGCCACCTGGTCGATGAAGATCGCCGGCGCGCCGCTCGGATAGGGGCCCATCAGCGTCAGCGGCTCGAGGAAGCCGAGACCTGGCTCCGTCGCCATGATCTCGACCAGGATCTCGCCGGCGACAATCGTCGGCCCCGCGCCTTCGGCGGCGATCTCCCTTCGGCGGCTCATTCCTGCAATTCCTTCTCTCCCCAGCCTTGCCAGGCGCTGATTTCGGCGCGCACCGGCCGCACGATAGCGCCGGGCTGCAGCCGGGGTAAATCGCGGCGGAGCTGAAGTCAACAGAAACTATACGTATGTCCACTTATATCAATGCGCGCGCAGCCTTCTTGTTTGCATCATTTGGAGAAAATTTACCGGCCTGGCGAGACCGGAGCCCAGAAAATCAGGCGACAGGCGGCTTGACTCAAATTTTCTGTAGCGCGATAGAATATATACGCATGTTCATTTACACATGCGCATTCGTAAAGGAGGAGACGAAATGCCAACGGGTAAGCTTTTCGGGATTCTCGCCGTATCGGTCACCGCCTCGGCGCTGGCGGCAGGCACGGCGCTCGCCACGGAAATCACCGTCGCCACAGTCAACAACGGCGACATGATCATCATGCAGAAGCTGTCGCCGGAGTGGGAGAAGGCGACCGGCAACAAGGTCAATTGGGTCACGCTTGAGGAGAACGTGCTGCGCGAGCGCGTCACCACCGACATCGCCACCAAGGGCGGCCAGTTCGACGTGCTCACCATCGGCGGCTACGAGACGCCGATCTGGGGCAAGGCAGGCTGGCTGACGTCGCTCAACGATCTCGGCGACGACTACGACTATGACGACCTGATCGCGCCGGTTCGCAACGGCCTGACCGTCGACGGCAAGCTCTACGCAGTGCCGTTCTACGCCGAAAGCTCGTTCACGCTCTACCGCAAGGACCTGTTCGACGCCGCCGGCCTGAAGATGCCGGAGCAGCCGACCTACGACCAGATCACCGAATTTGCCGACAAGCTCACCGACAAGTCGAAGGAGCAGTACGGGCTCTGCCTGCGCGGCAAGCCGGGCTGGGGCGAGAACATGGCCTTCGTCGGCACGCTGGTGAACACATTCGGCGGCCAGTGGTTCGACATGGACTGGAAGCCGCAGATCAATTCCGACGCCTGGAAGAAGGCGATCGGCTGGTATGTCGACACCATGAAGAAGGATGGACCCCCGGGCATCAGCTCCAACGGCTTCAACGAGAACCAGACGCTGTTCGCCTCCGGCCATTGCGCCATGTGGATCGACGCCACGTCCGCGGCGGGCCGCGTCTATGACCCGAAGCAGAGCAAGGTCGCCGACAAGGTCGCCTTCGCCAAGGCGCCGGTCGCGGTCACCCCCAACGGTTCGGCCTGGGGCTGGGCCTGGAGCCTCGCCATCCCGGCCTCGACCAAGAAGGCGGACGCGGCGAAGTCCTTTGTCAAATGGGCGACCTCGAAGGCCTATGTCCAGCGCGTCGGCGAGACCGAAGGCTGGGTGGCGGCGCCGCCCGGAACCCGCAAGTCCACCTATGCCAGCGCCGACTACCAGAAGGCGGCGCCCTTCGCCGCGACGGTGCTTTCGGCGATCGAATCCGCCGATCCGACCAAGCAGACCAAGGATCCGGTGCCCTATACCGGCATCCAGTTCGTCGCCATCCCTGAATTCCAGGGCATTGGCACGCAAGTCGGCCAGGCCGTTGCCGCCGCGGTCACCGGCGAGCAGTCGGTCGACGATGCGCTGAATGGCGTCCAGGCCGAGGTGGAGCGCACGATGACGGAAGCGGGCTACATCAAATAGCGCCCTAACAAGCCAGGGGTGGAGCGTGCCGCCCCTGGCGATCCGGCCTGCCCAGACCTCCCGTTGCAGCGGGCCCGGAGGATGCACGGATCCCGCAAGGGCAAAGCGGGTCCGTGCGTTCCGCGCCGGCTGACAGGCAAGCTTTCGCGGCCGCTCGGAAATCGTTGTCGAATTTTGGAAAGTTGGACATGAAACTGAACAACAAGACTGCCCTCATCACCGGCGGCGCGCGCGGCATCGGCCTCGGCTTCGCTCAGGCCTATGCCCGCGAGGGCGCAAAAGTGGTGATCGCCGACATCGACTTCGAACGCGCGACGCAGGCGGCTGCCGCGATCGGTCCGGCGGCCAGCGCGAAGAAGCTCGACGTTACCGATCTCGCCGCGATCGAGAGCGTTGCCGCCGAGGTCGACCGCGAGTTCGGCGGCATCGACATCCTCGTCAACAACGCCGCCATCTTTGACATGGCGCCGATCACCGACATCACCGAGGCGAGCTACGAGAAGGTCTTCGGCATCAACCTCAAGGGGCCGCTGTTCATGATGAAGGCGGTGGCCAATCTGATGATAGCG
>NZ_RZOJ01000343.1:0-6502 GCF_003998845.1 Mesorhizobium sp. M4A.F.Ca.ET.022.05.2.1
GAACTGGGCGATCATCATCCTTGGCTACTGCAGCTTTCCCAATCCTCCTGACAGCTACCTGTCGGCGTTCTCGCAGGGCAGGGAACTGGTCGTCGTGCATATCGAGGAACACACGATGTTTTCTCGCGCCGAGCTCTGGAGCGCCGGTAAGAATATCTGGAGGGTTTGGCACAGCGGCGACAAGGAGGTCAGCGATCTCCAAACCACGGGAGATCTTCCAGCCTCCTTTGAAACCCTGCGGCAGCGAGCGTTTTCACAGCAGGACAAGGAAGGTGATGTCGACTATGTCTTCGACATTCCTCTCGATCTGGCGGCAGAGTTGACCGGCTTCAGGCACGATGAGGGGGCACCCGACCGGCTTTTCTTCGAGCTTGTCGAGAAACCCGCCCAGCACTGAGTTGGCACTCAGTCTCGGCACCTGGAGCGAAGTCAACCGCTTGAACCATCACCAAAAGTCCATTGATCCATCATAATTTTGTGATGGTCTTGCATGGCCGGCTGGGCCATAGCGTTGGGCCATGGTCACCGAGACAGCTCAGCTTGACGCAGATGCCAAGGCCCGCCGCGGCTTCTTCCTGGCGCTGGGCGCCTATTTCTTGTGGGGGCTGCTGCCCTTCTACATGAAGGCGGTGGCGCATCTGCCGTTGATCGAGGTGATCTGCCACCGCATCGTCTGGTCGGTGCCGATCGCCGCATGCGTTTTGGTATGGGCCGGTCGCACCGCCGATTTCAAGGCCGCGATCCGCTCGCCCAAGAGCATCGCCATGGCGGCGCTGACGGCGACGCTGATCTCGGTCAACTGGGGGATCTATGTCTGGGCGATCGCGGTCGACCGCACCGTCGAGACCGCGCTCGGCTACTACATAAATCCGCTGGTGGTAGTCGTCGTCGGTGCGCTGCTGCTCGGCGAGCGGCTCGACCGGCTGCAGATCGCGGCGGTTGCGCTGGCCGCCATCGCGGTGACCGTGCTCACCATCGAGGCCGGCAAGCTGCCCTGGGTGTCGCTGGCGCTGGCATTTTCCTTCGCCGCCTACGGCTTCTCCCGCAAGACGCTGCCGATCGGCCCGAGCCAGGGATTTCTGCTCGAAGTGCTGCTGCTCTCGGTGCCGGCGCTTTGCTATATCGGCTACTTGATCGCCACCGGGCAGGACCATTTCGTCTCCAGCACTGGTTCCGACACCGCACTGCTGATCGGTTGCGGCCCGATCACCGCGGTGCCGCTGCTGCTGTTTGCCTTCGGCGCCAGGCTGCTGCGCCTCTCCACCATCGGCATCATGCAGTATATCGCCCCGACCATGGTGTTCCTGATCGCCGTGCTCGTCTTCGACGAGCCGTTCGGCAGGACGCAGGCAATCGCCTTCGCCCTGATCTGGGCGGCGCTGGCAATGTACAGCTGGTCGATGTTCAAGGGGCGCCAGGCGGTCCCCGCGGCAAGATAAGCAATTCCAGGAAAAGTGCGCAGCGGTTTTCCGTCCGGAATTGCGTCAAAACAAGGAGTATGCCCGGTGTACGTCTTGCACATTGCCAACAAGAACTATTCCTCATGGTCGCTGCGGCCCTGGGTGCTGATGCGAGAGCTCGGCATCCCGTTCGAGGAGCGGCTGACCCCGTTCCCGACCGGATCGAGCTTTACCCTCTACCGGGTGTTCTCGCCGAACGGCCGCGTGCCGTGCCTGGTCGATGACGGCTGGGCGGTCTGGGATTCGCTCAGCATCGTCGAATATCTGGCCGAGCGCCATCAGGGCGTATGGCCGGCGGACGCGAAGGCGCGAGCCTGGGTGCGATCGGCGGCCGCCGAAATGCATTCGAGCTTCATCGCGCTGCGCAATCTCTGCCCGATGAGCTGCGGCCTCAGCGTCGAGCCGTTTGCGATGTCCGACGCCCTGAAGCACGATCTCTTCCGTCTCGGCGACCTCTGGAACGATGGCCTGGCCCGCTTCGGCGGTCCGTTCCTCGCTGGCGAGCGCTTCACCGCCGCCGATGCCTTCTTTGCCCCGGTGGCGTTTCGGGCGCAGTCCTATGGGCTGGTTTTCGAAGGCGCCGCGGCCGCCTATCCCAAGCGGCTGCTCGACCTGCCTGCTATGCGCGAATGGTACGCGGCGGCCCTCGCCGAGACCTGGCGTGAACCGGCCCACGAGGCCGAGGTCGCCGCCGCCGGCACTGTCATCGAGGACCTGCGGGCGCCAGCGTAGGCTCCAAACCCGCGCGAGCCGCTTCAGGCGCTGCGTGGGCCGCGATGAAGGCGTCGATGGAACCGAAGAACGCCGGCTGCTCGGCGCGGATTTTCTCGTCGCTCCAATCCCACCACCGGATCGCAAGCAGGCTTTCGATTTGGTGCGCGTCGAACCTGTAGCGGATAAGCCTGGCCGGATTGCCGGCCACGATCGCGTAGGGAGCGACGTCCTTGGTGACGATGGCTCCAGCGCCAACGACGGCACCGTCTCCTATCCTGACACCAGGCATGACTATGGCGCGGCGCCCGACCCACACGTCATTGCCGATCTCGATGGGGCCATTCGTGAGCAGGTCCGATCCATCCGGCTCCTCCCTCGTCACACGAACCTTGAACGGATAGGTGGAAACGAATGATGTCGGGTGATTGGCGCTGCACATGAAAAGCGCTTCATTGGCGATCGAGCAAAAGGCGCCGATCCTGAGCGAGGAGTGCGCTCCACAGCCGTAAATCATTTTTGACTCGACGCCATAAGTCCAACGGCCAACGGACGCAAATGGCGGCAGCGCGGTCTTGTCTCGGCGGAGCCCGAGCCATGTTCTGAGCTTCCTGGCGAACCCCATGCGCATCCTCATCGAAACGGGATGCTGGCCGAAGCATCCGCGATTCCGAGTTGTGTACCACAACCCAAAATCCCGGAGTATGGTCTCCTCGGCCGGAAGGATCCGGTCCTACACGCGCCCAAGCCGCCTGACGAACAGATAGACGGCGCAAGCGACGAGCAGCGACACCGCCGTCACCACCCAAAATCCGATCGGCGAGTCCAGCAGCGGCAGGCCGCCGACATTCATTCCGAACAGGCCCGAGATGATGGTCATCGGCAAGAGCACCGCCGTCATAACGGACAGGATATAGAGCAGCTGATTGGACTGCATCGTCAGCTTGGCCATCAACTCGTCCTGCAGCAGCCGTGTGCGCGCCTGCAACTGCTCGCCGTCGTGATAGAGCGTGTGCGCCCGGTGCGAGAGCCGCGCCGCCATGTCGTTGACCGGATCGGGCAGGTCGTTGCGGTGCGAATGGTCGAGATGCCGAAACAGGCTGGTCAGCGTCGCCATCTGCCGGTGGATCACCACGAGCTGCCGGCGCGCGTCGACCAGCGCTTGCCGCTCGCTGTGCCATGCGTCGCACACGATCCGGTCCTCGATGCCGTCGAGCGTCTCGGATAGGCCGCCGAGCTCGGCCGCCATGCCGTCCAGCGACTGGCCCATGACGGCCTCGATCAGTTCCGCCGGCGAGCGGAATTTCCGCGTCCCGTTCTCGACCGCCTTGCGGATCGCGTCGACCGACTGCAGCGGCTGCTTGCGGGCGCCGATGAGCATCCTGTCGTTGAGCGCGAAGCGGAAATGGCCGAGCCCACGCGCTTCGGCCGAATAGTCATGGCGCAGGTCCGGCAGGTCGCCATAGAGCCAGTCGTCCTCAAGGTCGATATGGCAGCCATGGCTGGCGATGAGGAAGGCCTCGCGCACGGGGGCGGGCAAAGCCTGCTCGTTGGCGATCGCCTGGCGCGCGCGCATGTCGGAGATCTGGTAGCTGCGCCAGGTCCAGTGCGCTTGTGCCGCGTCCTTCGTGCGCAGGCCGTCGGCGGTGAAATGATAGAGGAAGAACAGCCCTTGCTCATCGGGCAGATAGGGCGACAGGGCGTTCTCTTCCGAAGCGAGGGCAATATTCATGGAGGCTTCGCCGGGTCTTCGACTTCAGCGCCGCGTAACTGCGGCCGGCGATGTTTCTAGCACGGGCTGCCCCGGTTTCATGTGACGGTTCCGTGACGTTGCACGCCGCGCACGCAACCGCCGCTTGCCACGATTGGCGAGTCACCATCCGTGCCCGCGTGGCCGTCAGTGCAGATAGCCGAGCAGCCAAAGAATGAGAATGATAGGCAGCGGAATCCCGATGAGCCAGAGCAGTGCGCCTCGCAGCATGACGATCTCCTGAGTTGCTGTTCTCTGAGGCAACGCCAATTCGAGGGCTTGGTTCCGAGACGGGAATCAGCTGCAGTAGATCGGCAGGCGATGGGGGAACCGATGCTCAAATGGGGCGCGATACTGGGCATCATCGGCTTTCTTGGCGGCTTCGTCGGCCTCGTCATCTTCACGCCCGAAGCCAACCACGGTCCGCTTCTCGGCATCTTCATCACCTGGCCACTCGGCTTCGTCCTGTCGTGCGGTCGGGCCGCTGGCGGCGAGGAAATAGCGGCCGAAGGTCCCGCAAATGCGATGCAGAACGCCCGGCCGTGAGGTCTGGGCTGAGGCGCTGCGAACTGGCAAGATGGCCCCTACCGCGACGTGATCCGGGAGGCGAGGGCTAGGCGATGACTTTGCTTCAATTCGATATCACCGGCGAACAGGTATCGGACGAAAAAACGGAGGAGGTCATCCGCGAGGCGGAACCGCATCGTGGCCTGGTGCGCTACCGCCCCGATGGCGGCGAGCTTTTCATTCACACGCGGGTGAACATGGCGCTTCTGCGTGCTGCAGCGTCGCTTCCGATCCTGCTCCTGAAGCTCACCCCGCGCGCAAACGAATTGATGCCGCGCGACGCTCTCTTGACGCCCAAGGGATCGAGTCGGAACTACGCCTTCCTCGAAAGGCTCTGCGAGGATCTGGCGGCCGCAGGCTGCCCAGCCTGCTATATCGCTGAACAGCATGGCGAGGGGCGCCGCGATTTCTACTTCACGACGGAGGACATCGCCGGTTTCGAGGAGGTAGCCCGCACAGCCGCCGAGGCCTTGGCCTTCCCACTCAACCTTGAGGAACATTCACTTGCCGCCGTGGCGCCGCTCATTCTTCCTGCCGAGGCGATTGGCGACCTCGGTCTGAAAATCGCCCCGGATGCCCGCATCCGGCCGACGCGCTTCGAGTTCTGGGGCGCCGAGCCCTCTCTCGCCAGGCTGCGCGCCGAATTGGAGAAGCGCGGCTATCGCTTTCTAGGACTGGAGACATTCTCCCGCGAACTCCGGATGATGAAGAGCGTGCCGATCGATGGAGAAGGGTTCCTGGCCGTGCTAAGGGAGATCGTTCCCCTGGCCCGGTCTTTGCAGTGTAGCTATTGCGGCACCGAGACTGTCGAGGGCCATGAGCAGTTCCTGCTCGCACGCCCTCTTCCCCAGCGCTATGGCGGCGTGGGGCGAGGCGGCCTTTTTCGTCGCATTTTCGGTGGCGGCGGCTCGTAAGCGCTGCCGGTTTGAGGCAGCGCTTACGTAGGCAGTAGGCAGTAGGGGCTGTCTTTCCCTATTGCCAACTGCCTATTCCCTACTGCCTTACATCTTGTCTATCACCGACTGCACGCCTTCCGTCGGCGCGTCGACGGACGAGCCGGCCACCATGATGGCGGCGACAATCGCTTCGGGGTCCGCGACCACCAGCGGTTTCACCCGGTGCGCGGTGTGGATGAAGCCCTCACCGCCCATATGGTCGAGCAGCGCCAGCATCGGATCCCAGAACCCCTTGATGTTGGCAAAGACGATCGGCTTGCGATGATGGCCGAGCTGGCCCCAGGTCATGATCTCGACGATCTCTTCGACCGTGCCGATACCGCCCGGAAGCGCCACAAAGGCGTCGGATTTTTCGAACATCCTGTGCTTGCGCTCGTGCATATTGTCGGTGATCACGAGCTCGTCGAGCCGGTCGAGCGCGGTCTCGGTTGCTTCCCTGTTGATGAGGAAGCGGGGAATGATGCCCGTCACCTTGCCGCCGGCCTTGAGCGCGCCCTCGGCGACGGCGCCCATTATGCCCTTGGTGCCGCCGCCGTAGATCAGCCTCAGGCCCGACTTTGCGAGCGAGCGGCCGAGCAGGTGGCCGGCCTTGACGTAGGTTTCATCGCGGCCTGGAGACGAACCGCAATAGACGCAGACGGATCGAATCGTGTTCATGCCGATGATTGGTGATAGGGACGGCAGACATGGTCAAGCCCGGGACAGGCTTTTTCTTGGCCGGCCCTTTTTCTTGTGGGACTCGCTAAAACACGCTAGACCGGCGTTAGGTGGCTAAGGGGCAGTCAAAAATGGCAATTAATCCATTGAAGGCGTTGTTGTTTACCGCGGGCGGCGCCATCGCTGCGGTGGGAACCGCCTATGTGTCGGGCGCGCTCGATCCCTATCTCAATCGCACGCCGCCGGCCGAGATCGCGGCGCTGGCGCCGGGCGAGACCAAACCGGCGGAAACCAAAGCGGCCGATCAGGGCACCGAGGGGCGGCTGCCAGCCGCGCCGGCGCCAGCCACCGACGCGATGGCACCCGCGGCGCCATCCGCTCCCGCAGCCCCGGCGGAAGCC
>NZ_RZOJ01000344.1:0-6474 GCF_003998845.1 Mesorhizobium sp. M4A.F.Ca.ET.022.05.2.1
GCTCGGCAAGGCGAATGGCCTCGGGACAGGAACGGCCATCTTCCGAGACACCAACGACACGAAGGACCGCATCAACGCCTCGGTCGATCAGGACGGCAACCGGCTGGCGGTCATTCTGGATCCGAGCTGATGTTTGCTGATCGCTATTTCGGCAAGCGATATTTCGGCAATCGGTACTTTGGCCCACATGGCGCCGACGTCGATTCGCTGTTCAAGCCAGGCGGCGGCTACTATCGCAAGCCGATCAAGTACGTCCGCGATGGCAAGATTGTCGACCTCGACGAGCCGCGGCCCGCACCCGAACTGGTCGAGTGGCCAGCCGTCGCGCCGGAGATTGTTGCAGCGCTGCTCGCCGGCTTCCAGGCTCCGCCGATCGAGCTGCCGGACGCGGCTGCATTGGAGCGGCGCCTCGGGCGCATGGTCATCGACCGCGAGATGGCAGCCATGCGCGACGATGACGACGCCGTGTTGCTGCTCCTAACGTCCTGAATTGCAAGCGGCTTAGAATTTCGCACCGACCGCTTGCACCCTGTACCGGCCCGAACAGCAGGACAGGAAATTGGCCAGGTACGTTTTCCGAGATGGCATCTTCGTCGACCGGCAGACCGGCGTTCCGATGGAAAAGCCGTTCGCTGGCCAGATCGTCATGCCGAACGTCATTTCCGACATCCCGGATTATGCCTCGCCGATCGATGGCCGAATGATCACGTCGCGCTCTGAGCGCCGCGATGATCTGAAGCGCAACAACTGCGTCGAATACGAGCCGTCCCTGTCACCGACGAAGGGCAAATTTCGCAACCCCGATTTCTGCAAGAAGCGGGGTCTTCAGGTGTCAGAGGAATTTCGATGAGCACTGCTGTAGCAGAAAGCCTTGCCAACAATGCCCCGCCGGCCGGCGCCATCGCCGAGGCCGTGAACAACAATTCGGCGACGGCTCTGGCCGATGACGCGGCGCTGGAAGCCATCTGGAACAAGCACGAGCGCGACAACGGAGCCGAGCGGGACGAGGGCAAGTTTGCCAGCCCGAACCCTGAGAAGAAGGCCGACGCGAAAGCCGAAGCCGGCAAGGTATCGCCCGAGGGCGGTGGCGGAGAGGAACAGGCCGGCGGTGGTCTGACGCCTGACGCAGGGTCGGTTCCTCTCCCGGCCAACTGGCAGGGCATCAAGGGCGGCGTTGCCGAGAACGTCAAGCAGGCTTGGGAGAAAGCGCCGGCCGAGCTGCGCAAGTTCGTCGCCGAGCGCGAGCAGGAGCTTCAGGGCCGTCTGTCCGACCACGGCCGGCAGGTTTCGGTTTACAAGCCCATTCAGGAAATTCTCGACCGCAACGGCGGCTACTTCGACCCGAACACGGGCAAGAAGATGGCTGACGGCAAGGTCGTCACGCCAGCCCAGGCGATCGAGTATCTTTTCAACGTCCAGCAGAGCATGGACAAGGCCCCCGTCGAAACGATCATGAGCATCATCGACGGCTATGGCATCCGCGACAAGATTGCGGGTGTCTTCGGCCAGACCGTCCAGCAGGGCGAAAGCGAATTGCGGCAGGAAATCGCCGGGTTGAAGCAGATGCTCGCATCCGTCCACAACTCCGCGAACATCGACGACCGCATAAACCAGAGGCTCCAGGAGCGCGACGCCACCACCGCCGCCAATGAAGAGTTGGGCCGCTTGTCAGCCGACAAGCCGCTTTACTCCGAAATCCCTGAGAAGCGGATGGTCACCTTCATCAACGATGCATGGGACCGGCTTGGAGCCACCGCCTCGAAAGAGGCCGTGTTCAACCTGGCCTATGACATGGCAGTCAACGCCGATCCCGATCTGCGGGCCAAGGCAGCCGCCGCGAAACCGGCCGCTCCCAAGGACACCGGAAAGGTCGACGCGGCCAAGCGCGCCAACTCCGTCAACATCCCCTCAACAGCGTCGGGCAAGGCTCGGGTTCTCTCCGAAGATGAGGAACTGGCCGCTGTCTACGACCGCAATCAGAAAGGCTGACCCCGATGGCTGGTCCGTCGACTACCTTTACTGAAATGGTATCCACCACCCTTCGCAACAGCGCGACAGAAGTGGCGGACAACGTTTCGAAGAACAATGCCTTCCTCAACCGGCTGAAGAAGAAGAACAAGATCCGCAACCTTGACGGCGGCACCGAAATCCAGGTGCAGCTCGAATACGCGGAAAACAGCACCTATCAGCGCTATGCCGGCCTCGACACGCTGAACACCAACGGCTCGGACGTCGTCACCTCCGCCAAGTACGATTGGGCGCAGGTCGCGTTGCATGTTGTGTCGAGCGGCAAGGAGCTTCGGCAGAACTCCGGCAAGTTCGCGATGATCAACCTGGTGAAGACCAAGAAGAACAACGCGCTCAAGACGGCTGCCAACAACTTCTCCGTCGACCTCTACTCCGACGGTTCGCTGGCGAACCAGATCGGCGGCCTGGCCAACATCCTCCAGACCAACGGCCAGGGCATTGTCGGCGGTATCGACGCCGCGACATGGACGTTCTGGCGCAACAAGTTCCGCGAGGCCACCGGCACCAATCTTGCCGCGACCCCGAACGCGGCCAACGCTGCGACCTTCAAGGCGGACATGAATGCCATCTGGCTCACCCTGAACCGCGGCGCCGACAAGCCGGACCTGATCACGTTCAGCCATGACTTCTACTCGCTGTACGAGACCGGGGAGCAGCAGCTTCAGCGGTACATGGACGCCGACATGGCTCAGTCCGGTTTCATCGGCCTGAAGTACAAGACCGCCGACGTGATTTTCGACGACAACACGAATTTCACGACCACGGCCGAGAAGGGCTACTTCCTCAACTCCGACTACCTCTACGTCGACCAGCACAAGGAGGCTCAGTGGACGCAGGACGACGAGAAGAAGCCCGTCAACCAGGATGCGGTTGTCATCCCGTTCTACTGGATGGGCAACGTCGTCTGCACGAATCGCTCGCTTCAGGGCGTGCTCTTCGACGCGGCATAAGGAGCAAGAACGATGACCTCTTTTGTTGGTATCGACGTCACCAAGACGTTCACCGCCGCGCAGCTCACCGGCACCGAATCCGGCAAGGCTCCGAAGATCGGCGACACCTACGAAGCGTATGACGGCAAGGTCTACCGCTTCGTGAAGTACAACCAGGGCGCCGGCGCAATCGCCGCCGTCGTCGGCAACGTGGTTGGCTTCTACGCTGCCGGTGGCGTCTCTGCCGGCCAGTACAACGAAGTCACTTCCGACGTGTCCGACACCGCCGCGAACGGTGCGGGCGTTCTCGCCGGTGCGCCCGGCAACGGCGAGTACGGGTGGATCCAGGTCAAAGGCCCGGCCACCGTCACCACCGCGCTCGTCTCGGGCGGCGATGGCAATGCGCTGATCCTCTCGGCCACCACCGACGGCACCCTGAAGGTGGCCGCCGCCGTGACCGACACGGTTTGCGCCTACGCGATCGACGCCTCGGCGAAGATCATCATGTGCGCGTTCCCGTACTGACCGCACCTCGGGCGGGCTGCAACGGCCCGCCTGCCTTTCCTCTCGCAAAGGAGTGCCAGAGATGGCCGACAAGTCCGACAAGAACGAAGCCCCCGCCGACCCCGTCGCAGTCGATACCCAGGCCGGTATTTTCCCGAAATTCCGCAAGCTTTGGAACGGCGGCGAGCACCGCAACGCGATCAACCTCGCCAATGCCGAAAAGCTGTCTGAAGCCGAGTGGGCGGCGCTGCACGCCGAGTTTCCCGGCATCGTCGCAGTGATCAACCAGTAGGGCGCCGCTGGCGCCCACAACGTTTTCAGGAGCCGAACAAAATGAGCGAAGCACAGCCCCTTATCCGCGTGATCGGGTTCAAGACGAGCTACGAGAAGCTGCCGGTCAAGGGCGATCCGGTGAAGGAGAAGTGCGACCATAAAGGCTACAAGCTCGACGCCAGCAGCCGACGCATCCTTGAGCTTCAGCCAGAGGACTGGGTGACCTATTCGCCCTCACATTCGCCGCTGAACACGCGCACCACCGAACGCATCCGGCATCTGCTGCCCGACCCGTCGTTGATGGGCGAGGACCAGGACGGCGAGAAGCTGCGTTTCATGACGGCGCGCTGGAACCAGATCGAGCCGGCCTATGTCGCATTCAAAAGCGGGCAGGAAATCCCGCTCAACGGTACGGCGCTCGCCGCCTGGTCTGGCGTCACGCCCGAGCAGGCCGAAGTGCTGCGCACCGCCGGCATCCGCACGGTCGAGGAAGTCCGCGACCTGACCGACGGGCAGCTTGACCGCGTGCGTCTTCCGAACATGCGTGATCTGCGCAAGCAGGCGGCGCTCTTCCTCGAGAACAGCGACGCAGCCAAGGCCGCCGAGCGCGAGGCCGCGAAGGATGCCCAGATCGCCGAACTGGTCGAGCGTCAGGCCGCGATGGAAGCCATGATCGAGGAACTGACCAAGCCGAAGAGCAAGGGCAAGGAAGCTGCCTGATGTCGATCCTCGACGTGGTCAAAGGCGCCGCGACAGTGCTCGGCATGGAAGTGCCGACGCTGCTCTATGGCGCGACCGGTCGAGAGATGGTCGAGATGCAGGAACTGGCCAACGTCATGGCGTCCGAAATCGCGGATGCCCATGACTGGCAGAAGCTGCTGATCCTGAAGACGCTCACCGGCGACGGCGTGTCAGATGCGTTCGAAATGCCGACCGACTTCCGGCGGATGCAAAAGACGTCGTCGCTCTGGTCGTCACGCTGGCAGTGGGCAACCGAACATCTCACCAGCCCGGATCAGTGGCTTGAGCTTCAGGTGACGCCGATCGCCACGGTGAACGGCTACTGGATCATTTTCGGCGACCAGTTCCACCAGTGGCCGGTGATGGCGAACACCGAAACCGTCAAATTCTTCTACGTGTCGAACGATCTGGTCATGGCAAGCGACACGTCGAAAAAGACGATGTTCACCGAGGATGCCGACAGCTTCCGGCTTTCCGAGGAACTGCTGAAAAAGGCGATCATCTGTCGCTGGAAGCAGAACAAGGGACAGGCCTACGAGCAGGATCTGGACGACTACCAGGACCTGCTCCTGCGCCGGATCGACAACGACGGAGGTTCCAAGCCGGTCGTGTCCGGTCAGCCGCCTCTCAGTTGGCGCGGGCGGCGCGTGGCGTGGCCAGGCACGGTCACAGGTGCAGCGTGAGGTACGAACGCTTCCCCGGTCGCCGGAAAGCCGTTCCGGCCCCTGCGCGCGCCATGGCGCAGCCCTTCACCTTCGGTGCGCCCGTCGCAGGCTGGGTCACCAACCAGAGCCTGGTGAAGTCCAAGCCGGTCTCGGCCCAGAGGCTTGAAAACTGGCTTCCGACCTCGTCCGGCATTGTTATGCGCGGCGGTTCGGTCAAGCGCGCCACGATCGGCAGCGACCCGGTCGAAAGCTTCATCACCTACAATGCCGGCGGCACCAAGAAGATTTGGGCCTGCGACGAGACCACGGTTCGCGACGTCACCGCGCCCGCAGACGCTGTCACGCCGCCGGCCGCCTCGGTCACCGGCCAGACGTCGGGCTACTACTCCTACGTCAATTTCACGACCTCGGGCGGCTCGTTCGTCGTGGCGGTCAACGGCACCGACTTCCTGCAGCTCTATTCGACGACGTTCGACTGGAGTGCGGTCAATGGGCTTGCGACCTATCGCCTGAACTTCGATGCCCAGACCGTCAACTTCATCAACGGTCAGGTGGTGACGGGTGGCACGAGCGGCGCGACGGCAACCGTCGTCAAGAACGTCGACAACGGCGCGACCGGCTCGCTAATGATTCAGTCGATTACCGGGACCTTCGTCGACAACGAGACGATCACCGGCGCTGGCGGCGGTTCGGCTACGGCCAACATTCCAGGCGGCATCGTTCAGGTCTCGGCCGCGATTACAGGCGTGGCCACCAGCGCGCTGTCTCACGTCTGGCTCTATCGAAACCGGCTGTTCTTCATCCAGGGCGGCACGATGAAGGCCAGTTATCTGCCGGTCGATTCCGTTACCGGCGCGCTCGGCACGCTGAACCTGTCCGGCGTCTTCCAGCGCGGCGGCTCACTGCTGTTCGGCGGAACGTGGTCGCTGGATGCCGGCGACGGCATCGACGACAAGTGCGTGTTCGTCACGACAGAGGGCGAGGCGGCGATTTTCGAAGGCAGCAACCCGGCCGGCGCGACCGCTTCAGAGTGGAACCTGGTCGGCCGCTATGACCTCACCACGCCGATGGGCAAGCGTGCCACGATGCGCGCCGGTGGCGATCTGATCGTGGCGACGAAGGAAGGCATGGTTCCCATCTCGGCCGCGATCAACAAGGATGCCGCCGCGCTGTCCCTAGCCGCCGTCTCGCGCAACATCGAGCCCGATTGGAAGCATGAAGCGGCCCGGCGCCTGTCTCTGCCCTGGGAGGTAATCAAGTGGCCGGACATGAACTATGCCATCGTCTCGCTGCCGATCACGGCCGAGGGGCAGGAGGCCTGGTCGTTCGTCGTC
>NZ_RZOJ01000345.1:0-6474 GCF_003998845.1 Mesorhizobium sp. M4A.F.Ca.ET.022.05.2.1
GGACGCGCTCATAGGGGCCGCCGCAGAGTTCGGCATAGCCCCAGCCCTCATTGCCGACCAGCAGTTTTGCTTCCCTGCCGGGAACGATGACCAGCAGCGTCTCCTCGAAGCGGGGGTCGTAGCCGCAGAGATAGGCGACGTTGGCGGCATGCTCGCGGTCGCCGTAGATGACGAAGCAATCGAAGCCGGCCTTCAAGCCGCGCGCAACCAGCGCTTCGATGCGCGCCTCGTAAGTGGCGCGTGGAATGAGCGGCATCACCGTCGGCTCGCCGAATTCCGGCAGCGACATGGTTTTCAGGGCAACCGACGCGACAGGCATGAACAAACGCCTCCAAGTGCTTGCAAATACCGGGAATGCCGGTAGCGGGGCTCATGGCCGGCGGACAATGGCCTTGCGGGACCGGATGTGCAATAGGCTTACATCAACCCGCCCAGTGCGCTTCGGGACAATTTGCCATGAACAGTTTTTCTTCTCGCGTTGCCACCGCCGCCGCCGCTATTCGCCAGATCTTCCCGGAAACGCCGCTGCAGGAAAACGACTATCTGTCGAAGAAAACCGGGGCGCGGGTGCTTCTCAAGCGCGAGGACCTGACGCCGGTACGCTCCTACAAGATCCGTGGCGCCTTCAATTTCTTCCGCAAGGCGCTGGCCGCCGGCAACAACGCCGAGCTGTTCGTCTGCGCCTCCGCCGGCAATCACGCCCAGGGCTTTGCCTTCGTGTGCCGCCATTTTGGCAAAAAGGGCGTGGTCTTTATGCCGGTGACTACACCTCAGCAGAAGATCGACAAGACGCGGCTGTTTGGCGGCGACTTCGTCGAGATCAGGCTGGTCGGCGACTTCTTCGACGATTGCTATCGCGCCGCGTTCGAATTCGCGGAAAGCGGCGGCGCGCATATGGTGCCGCCCTTCGACCACAAGGACATCATCGAAGGACAGGCGACCGTTGCCTATGAGATCGCGGACCAAATGCCGGGCGCGCGCATGCCCGATGTCGTCATGCTGCCGGTCGGCGGCGGTGGTCTCGCCGCCGGTGTGACGCACTACTTCGCCGACCAGCATCGCGAGGCGCGTTTTGTCTTCTGCGAGCCGGCAGGCGCGCCGAGCCTCAGCGAGAGCCTGTCCTCAGGCAAACGGATCAAGCTCTCCAAGGTCGACAATTTTGTCGACGGCGCCGCTGTCGCGGAGATCGGCCGTGAGCCGTTGCGGCATCTGAGGGAATTTGCCGCCGATGCGGTGCGGCTGATCCCGGAGAACCGGCTCTGCGCGACCATGATCGAGATGCTCAACGTTGAAGGCGTGGTGCTGGAGCCGGCAGGCGCCCTGGCGATCGATGCGCTCAAGGATTTTTCCCGCAAGGAGATCAGGGGCAAGACCATCGTCGCGGTGGTTTCGGGCGGCAATTTCGATTTCGAGCGGCTGCCCGACGTCAAGGAGCGGGCGCTGCGCTTCGAAGGGCTGAAGAAATACTTCATCATCCGCTTTCCGCAGCGGCCGGGCGCGTTGCGCGATTTCCTCGAAATGCTGGGGCCGGACGACGACATCGCCCGCTTCGAATATCTGAAGAAATCGGCGCGCAATTTCGGCTCGGTGCTGATCGGCATCGAGACCAAGGACCGCCGCAATTTCGATCTGCTGAGAGCGAATTTCGACGCCGAAGGCGTGCAATACCAGGACATCACCGACAACGAGACCCTGGCCGGGTTTATCATATGAGCGGGAAAGGAGCGGTCTTCGTCGCGCTGTTTTCCGGCATCAATGTCGGCGGCAACCGCATTGTCAGGATGGCGGAGTTGCGGACCTTCTTCGAGGAACTCGGCTTTTCCGATGTGGTCAGCTATGTGCAGAGCGGCAACGTCGTGTTCCGGTCAGCAAAGGGCGATGCCGCCGGTTTGACGAAAAAGCTGGAGGCCGCCTTCGAGAAGCAATGGGGGTTCCATTCGCGCATCATGGTGCGCGATGCCGGCTGGTTCGAGCGGCTGGTGAAGGAAAATCCCTATCCGGAGGTCTCCGACGATCCGACCAAGCTGCATGCCTATGTGCTGGAGCGCGGGCCGACGACCGAGGAGATCGCGCGGCTCGCCGAAAAATGCACCGGCCCGGAGCGCTTCGAGGTCAAGCGCGACGTGCTTTACCTGCATGCGCCGGAGGGGCTCGGCAAATCGGTGTTCGCCAATCTCATTCCACGCACCCTGAAAGTGCCGGGAACGGCCCGCAACTGGCGCTCGGTGCTGGCGCTGGTCGAGATGGCGGGCCAGACAGGCGCCTGACGCCAATCGGCTCACGCGGCCTTCTGCCAGTCGAAGGTCAGTTCCTCGCGGAAGGCAAAGCGCTTGATGTGGTCGGCGACGACCGTTTCCAGGCGTTCGAGCGATGTCGCGTCGTCGGCTGCCACGGCGATATGGAGCGCTTTGGCATCGGCCTCCATCACCGTGCGTCCCAGCGACGTCAGGTCGATGGCGCCGTGGTGCGGGTCGAACTCGACCGGAAATTTGTGCGCCCAGTGCTTGCAGAGTTGCTGCAGGTAGCGGCTGGCATGTTCGGTGGCGACATCGGCGCGACTGGTCGGCATGGATGAATTTCTCCCGGCGGATTAAGAAAAACGCCAGCCTCGTAAAGCTGGCGTCATGAGCGGATAGATAGGCGCCGTCTGGCGAAGCGCCAGAGCTTGGCGGTTAAATTGCCGTGGGATTGGCGAAACGCCTACCAGCTGCCTGTGTTCGGCATCGAGGCCCAGGGCTCGGCCTTGGCCTTTGCCGGGCCCTTCTGCAGCAGCTCGATCGAGATCCCGTCCGGCGAGCGGATGAAGGCCATGTTGCCGTCCCGCGGCGGCCGGTTGATGGTGACGCCGCTGTCCATCAGGTGCTGGCAGGTGGCATAGATGTCGTCGACCTCATAGGCGAGGTGGCCGAAATTGCGGCCACCCTTGTAGTCCTCCGGGTCCCAATTGTAGGTCAATTCGACCAGCGGCGCCTTCTCCGCGATGCCGCTCTTCTCGTCTCCCGACGCGGCGAGAAAGATCAGCGTGTAGCGCCCCTGCTCGTTCTCGTAGCGGCGCACTTCCTTCAGGCCGAGCTTGTTGCAGTAGAAGTCGAGCGAGGCATCGATGTCGGCGATGCGGACCATGGTGTGCAGATAGCGCATGGGATCTTTCTCCGGGCGTTGCGTCGCGGCGGAACATAGGGGCCACCCGGCCAAAGGGCAATCGCCGGAACGCCGGAGCAAGAGGGGCAATCCGACAGTCAAGCCGAGCCGGAGCGCGGCACAGTCCGATTTTAGGACACGTCACCCCGGTTGCGGACATGCCGGCAAAGGACAAATGAGGTATTCCAGTGTTCAACGGTGAAAAAAGGCACGTCAGGTCTTGCACACACCGGAAGCCGCGGTGTTAATCTGATGTCAAGAATCAGTTGCGGTTGTGTTGAAAAAAGGGGGCATTCTTATGGGGGAAAAGGCCTCTTTTACGGGGCGGGACGGAAGCCTTGACGGCGCCTTGAAGCGCGACAGCGGCGGCGAGGGCGCCGACCTTGTCGAAATCGCCGGCGCGATCAAATGGTTCGACGTGGCCAAGGGCTACGGCTTCATTCTTCCGGACGATGGTGCCTCCGGTGATATCCTCCTCCATGTGACGTGCCTTCGAAAGGACGGGTTCCAGACCGCGCTGGAAGGCGCGCGTGTCGTTTGCCTGGTCAAGCAGGGCGAGCGCGGCCTGCAGGCCTTCCGCGTTCTTTCCATGGATGCCAGCACGGCGGTGCACCCGGCCGAGATGCAGGAGCAGCGCACACATGTCACCGTGGCGCCGGAGAGCGGGCTCGAGCGGGCGCTGGTGAAGTGGTTCAACCGCACCAAGGGATTCGGCTTCCTGACCCGGGGCGAGGGCACCGAGGACATTTTCGTCCACATGGAGACGCTGCGGCGCTATGGCATCACCGAGCTCAGGCCCGGTCAGGTCGTGCTGGTTCGTTTCGGCCGCGGCGACAAGGGCCTTATGGCTGCCGAAATTCACCCGGATATGGGCACCTTGCCGGTCTCGCATTAAGCGCAGTCCGGCCGAGGATCTTGCATGCTTCACAGGAACTGGCTGACGGCTGGCGCGGTCTGCGTCGCGATGGCTTTCGTCATCGCGGCCGCCGTCTATTTCTATTCACAGCGGCCGACTTCGGCCGATGGTCAGGCCATGATCCTGCCCGTCGACCCGACGCCGCTGGTGGCGGTGACGAAATCGGGTGAACGCTCCTTTTCGATCGAGATCGCCGACACATCCGATGAGCGAGAGGCGGGCCTGATGTTCCGCCAGCAGATGGCCGACGATCACGGCATGCTGTTCGTGTTCGAGGAGTCCAGGGACCTGACTTTCTGGATGAAGAACACGCCGATGCCGCTCGACCTGATCTTCGTCGGGCAGGACGGCAGGATCCGGGCAATCTTGCACGGCGAGCCGCAGTCCGAGGCGATCATCTCGCCCGGCGAACCGGTGCGCTTCGTGCTCGAGCTCAAGGCAGGCACGGCCGCCAAGGACGGTATCGCGGACGGCGACCTGTTGCGCCATCCGGCCATCGGCACGGCGTCGGGGCCGGCCAGGCCGGCGCCGGACAAGGGCGATGCGCCGAGCGTCGATCCCAACTGAACAATCCGGACCTTTGCCGATGCAGTATTTTTCGCACGACGGTTTCGACCTTGCCTATCTCGATCGCCAGCCGGCATCGGGCTACGGCGATCCGGTGCTGATGATCCACGGCTTTGCCTCCAGCCACTATGTCAACTGGGTGTCGCCCGGCTGGTTCAAGACGCTGAACGATGCCGGCTACCGGGCGATTGCCTTCGACAACCGTGGTCACGGCTCGTCGTCGAAAAGCTATGACGAGGCCGACTACACGCCGGCCAGGATGGCCTCGGACGGGGCCGCCTTGCTCGATCATCTCGGTATCGAACGGGCCCATCTGATGGGCTATTCGATGGGCGCGCGCATCTCGGCTTTCCTGGCGCTGTCCGACCCGGACAAGGTGGCGACGCTGGTGTTCGGCGGCCTTGGCATCGGCATGGTCGACGGTGTCGGCGACTGGGACCCGATCGCGGCGGCACTTCTTGCCGAAGATCCAGCGGCGACGACGCATCCGCGCGGCCGCTCGTTTCGCGCCTTCGCCGACCAGACGCGCAGCGACCGCCGGGCGCTTGCCGCCTGTATCGCCACCTCGCGCGAACTGCTCAGCGAAGGCGACATGGCGCGGATTTCCCAGCCGACCCTGATCGCCGTCGGCACCAAGGACGACATTGGCGGCTCGCCGGACGAACTGGCGGCGTTGATGCCGAATGCAAGGGCATTCCACATCGAGGGCCGCGACCATATGCTGGCCGTCGGCGATAAGAGCTTCAAGCAGCGCGTGCTGGAGTTCCACGCCGAAAACCCGCTCTAATACGGCACCAGTGAGTGCCATGGTCGACCTTCTCGTCACTTACATGGAGATGACCGAGCCGCCGTCCGGCGAGGGCATTGCTGCCCGGCTGGCGGGTGCGACGGTGGGGCGGGAAACGCTCGATATCGGAGGCTATGTCAGCCTCTACCGCGCCGTCGGCGAGCCGCTGCAGTGGGATCAACGGCTGCGCATGGAGCCACGGGAGCTTGAACGGCTGCTCGCCAGTCAGGCGACGCATGTCCATGTCCTGCGCGTCGACGGCGAGGCGGCCGGCCTGTGCGAGTTCAACGGCGTTGGCCAATCCGTTGTCGAGCTCACCCATTTCGGGCTTGTGCCCGCTTTCCAGGGCCGCCGGCTCGGGCCGTTCCTGCTTGACCGGTCGCTTCGCGCGGTCTGGTCATATCGGCCCGAAAGGCTCTGGCTGCACACCGACACCTATGACCATCCCAATGCGCAGCCAGTCTACCGGCGCGCAGGCTTCAAGGCCTATGCCGAGCAGATGGAGACCTTGCCGGATTAGGCAATGCAGCTATTATTTTCCACGCAATTCCGGACGGAAAACCGTTACACACTTTTCCTGGAATTGCTCAAGCTTCCAGCGCCTGCAGCGATCGTGCAAGGTTCCGCCTGGCCTGGGGTTCGAACCGTTGCCGGAACTCGTCGGTGTGGAAGATATGCGGGCGGGCAAGGAAACTCTTCAGCACCGCGCCGCGTCCGGCACGCCACATCGGCTCCTCGACCCAATGGTATTCCTGGCGGACGGCCCGCTCGTAGGCATCGAAGGTCTCGGGCGCCGCACCCAGGATAGCGAGGTCCATGTCGAGCATGAGTGCCGCGTCGCTGGCGAAATCCTCATCGTCGGAGCGCGGCAGTTCGTGCGTGGCGGTGGCGAGGATCATCGCGGCGACGCGGCCGAGGCGCCCCGCGTCGGTGCGGCCGGCGAGTTTTTGCTCGGCAAGAGCGGCACTCTGCGCCTCGTTGTCCTTGGCCCGGCTGTCATAGATGGCGTCATGGAACCAGATCGCCGCCTCCACGGCTTCCGGGTCATGGAGCAGGCGTCTAT
>NZ_RZOJ01000346.1:0-6459 GCF_003998845.1 Mesorhizobium sp. M4A.F.Ca.ET.022.05.2.1
GTTCGTTGGGAATTCTACGTCGTTCTATCTTTTTGATAATTCATATGAAAATTTGGCTATGATCTATTTGCCTCACCGCTTTTCCGGCTTCAACCGGACACACCCCTGCGTCGGACGGCAGCGTTGCGACACCTCCAAGCGCGAACGTTCGGTGTGACACCCCGATACAAAAGCACCGACACGGTGGCGTCAACCGGTTACACAAGGCAGCAAATATCTCCGGCCTTCTGGGAGTGGTGAGTCAGCGTCCCCAGAGGCTGCGCGGGCGTGTCGTCGGTTGGCTGCTGGCGCGGTGACTGGAACGTTCCACGCTTCACAAGCGGGATGGCGAAATCTCGCGAAGGCAAGCTGCGTTCTCCGTTCTGTATCAGCGAACCGGCGGACTGGGAGAGGCGGACTGGGAGAGATGGATACCATGCGCGTGGGGCGTCTGGAAGTTAGCAGGACATGGACGCCGGGCGGCCCGCGTGCAGGCGCTTGGCTGAGCGGTGCAATGACCACGCAGCGCCACCTCGCAGCGATCCTGGCTTGCGATGTCGTCGGCTATTCGCGTCTGACGGAGCGCGACGAGCGCGGCACGCTCGAGCGGCTGAAGATCTACCGCAAGGACCTCTTCGAACCGCTGGTCACCGAGCATCAGGGTCGGATCGTCAAGCTCACCGGCGACGGCATGCTGTGCGAGTTCGCGAGCGTCGTTAACGCGGTGACCTCGGCGATGGCAATCCAGCAGGCCCTGGCAGAACACGAGGCGGAGACGCCCGAGGAAGAGCGGATTCGCTTGCGCATCGGCGTCAATCTGGGCGACGTGATCTGCGAGGAGGACGGCGACCTCTATGGCGACGGGGTCAACATCGCCGCCCGCCTCGAAGGCATCGCCGATCCCGGCACCGTGGTCGTCTCGGGCACCGCCTACGACCACCTTCAGGGCAAGCTCGACTGCGGCTTCATGCCGCTCGGCGAGCTGCGCCTCAAGAACATTGAGCGGCCTGTGCGCGCCTACCGCGTCGAGACCGACGCCAGCGCCTCGGTGGCTGCCCCGCCTCCCCTGCCCGAGAAACCCTCGATCGCGGTTCTGCCTTTCACCAACATGAGCGGCGACCCCGACCAGGAATACTTCGCCGACGGGCTGGTGGAGGACATCATCACCGGATTGAGCCGGGTGAACTCCTTCTTCGTGATCGCCCGCAACTCGTCCTTCACCTACAAGGGCCGGGCGGTGGACCTGCGCCAGGTCGGGCGCGAGTTGGGCGTCCGCTACGTGCTCGAAGGCAGCATCCGCAGAGCAGGATCGCGGGTGCGCATCAGTGGGCAGTTGGTGGACGCGATCAGCGGACACCATGTCTGGACCGACCGCTTCGAGGGCGACGTGAGCGACATCTTCGACCTGCAGGACAAGGTGACCGAAAGCGTCGTCGGTGCCGTCGAGCCGAGCATCCGGCTGGAGGAGATCAAGCAGGCGCGCATGAAGCCGACCGACTACATGAGCGCCTACGACCTTTACCTTCGCGCGCTGCCGCGCTTCTACAGCATGACCCGCGAAGGCTTTGCCGACGTGCGTCGGCTCACCAACGAGGCGCTCAGCATCGACCCTGACTTCAACTTGGCGAAGGCACTCGGCGCCTATATCCGCAGCATATCCGTAAGCCAGTGCTGGCACGAGCCCGACGATATCCGGGTCGCCGCGCGCATGGCGCGCGAAGTGCTGGCGGAAGCGCGCGACGACCCTACGAGCCTACGCTTCGCCGCGCAGGTGATGGCCTACAGCGCGAAGGACTACGAGATGGCGCTGGCCACGATCGAACGATCCCTAATGCTCAATCCCAATTCGGCGCAGGGCCATACGAGCTGCGGTTGGGTGAACGCACATTCCAGCCGCCCGCTCGTCGCGATCGAGCACTTTCACCGGGCAATGCGGCTGAGCCCGGTCGACCCCGAGAAGGGCATCGCGCTCTCCGGCATCGGGATGAGCTATCTGATGCTCGAGCGCTACGAGGAAGCGCTGGCATGGGGAGAACGCGCGCTGCAGGAGATGCCGAACTACGGCTCCTCGCACCGGGTGGTGATCATGGCGCTGGTCAAACTCAACCGGCTGGACGAGGCACGGGCGGCGGCGCGGCGGCTGATGGAGGCGTTTCCGACCTACACGCTCACCCTGCAGAGGCAGATCAACCCTTGGCAAGACAAGGTGTTCGCCGAGCGTTACGTCGAGGCGCTGGGCATCTCCGGCGTGCCGGAGTGATCGTCGCGGTTGCAAGGATGCCCTCTCCTGCGCGTCACGTCCGGCCTGGCGACGTCCCAAGTCCCTGATTCTTAATCAGCAGGTCCACAGTTCGATCCAGCGCACAAAGTAGCAAACTACCCCAGCCGCCCTAGCGCCGGGAAAGTCTCCAGCAGCCAGTACGACGCGCTCTGCACGCCGCCGGTGAGGAAGAATATGCCGGCGACGACCAGCAGCGCGCCGATCGCCTTTTCGACGCGGCCGAGATGGACGCGGAATTTTCCAAGAAAGCGCATGAAGGCGCCGGAAAACAGCGCCGCGATCAGGAAAGGGATACCGAGACCGAGCGAATAGGCGGCAAGCAGCAGCGCGCCCTCGCCCACCGTCTCGCGCCCGCCGGCCAACGTCAGGATCGGCCCCAGCACCGGGCCGATGCAAGGCGTCCAGCCGAAGGCGAAAGCCAGCCCCATGATGTAGGCGGCGACCAGGCTGGCGGGCTTGCCTTGCGACTGGAAGCGCGCCTCGCGCGACAAGAGCGGGATGCGCAGGATGCCGAGGAAATTGAGGCCCATCAGGATGATCAGGGCGCCCGCCACCATTGCCAGCGGCTCCTGCCAGACGCGGAGCCAGTGACCGATGGTCGAGGCGCCGGCGCCGAGCGCCACGAACACGGTGGAGAAGCCGAGCACGAAGGCGATGGAGGATGCAATCAGCGCGCCGCGCGCGCCGGCCCTGGCGGTAGCGCCGGCATCGCCGCGGAAATCATCGACTGAAACACCGGCCATGTAGCAGAGATAAGGCGGCACCAGCGGCAGCACGCAAGGCGACAGGAACGAGATCGCCCCCGCTCCGACCGCGCTGACATAGCCGATATCCAATGCCATTTCGTGCAGTTCCGTTTGTGCTGGCGCCGATATAGCGACGGAATGCCGTCTTCGCCAATCACCATCACGTGGCAAGTCGCCGCTCCGCGGCCGGATTGGAAGAAACGGCACGTCGAATGCGTTGACCCGAAAGAGGCCGCGATTTCCGCACGCTTCGTTAGGATCACGTCAGGGAGATTTCCATGAAAACGATCACAGCCGGGTTGGCCGCGCTTTTGCTCAGCACCGCCGCATCCCTTGCCGCCGAGGCGTGGAAGGAAGCCGAGGTCGGCGGCACCAAGATCTACACCGATGTCATGGGCATGACGCTCTACACCTACGACAAGGATGAGAAGGGCAAGTCGAACTGCTACGACAAATGCGCCGCCAACTGGCCGCCGCTGAAGGCCGAGGCCGGCGCCAAGGCGGACGACGAATGGACGATCGTCGACCGCACCGACGGCACCAAGATGTGGGCCTATGACGGCAAGCCGGTTTACACCTTCGTCAAGGACAAGAAGGCCGGCGATGTGAGCGGCGACGGCGTCGCCGGCGTCTGGCACATCGTCAAGGCCGACTGAGTTCGGCTCGAGACTGGCCGAATATAGACTGGCTGCCGGATACATCCGGCGGCCAGTTCCGCCATGCCAGTGATGCTCGTCGCACCAGCTTCGATCGGCATTGCCACTGCACTGAATCGCTTGAATGGGAGGGCTCGGTCCGGTGGCTCGATACACTGGCGGCCCTTCCCGAAATTATGTGATCTTCTCCATACACTCTAAGAGTGTATTGCCGCGGACGTCCCCGCATTTTGGCCGCTTGCCCTTGACCGATTGCAAAAGCACGGCCATGTGAGCGACGAAAAAGAACGCGTCGTGCGCAGTGGAATTCTTCCGCCGCCCCACAGCTGATATGAGACCTCATGGACGTCGTCGTCGTCGAATCGCCGGCCAAGGCAAAGACAATCAACAAATATCTCGGCAAGAACTATCGGGTTCTGGCCTCGTTCGGCCATGTCCGCGATCTGCCGGCCAAGGATGGCTCGGTGCGCCCGGACGAGGATTTCGCCATGTCCTGGTCGGTCGACACCGCTTCCGGCAAGCGGCTCGCCGACATCGCCAAGGCGGTCAAGGACGCCGACGGCCTGATCCTCGCCACCGACCCGGACCGCGAGGGCGAGGCGATTTCCTGGCATGTGCTGGAAGTGCTGAAGCAGAAGCGCGCGCTGAAGGACAAGCCGGTGAGCCGCGTCGTCTTCAATGCCATCACCAAGGCCTCGGTGCTGGATGCGATGGCCAATCCGCGCCAGATCGACGCGCCGTTGGTCGATGCCTATCTCGCGCGCCGTGCGCTCGACTATCTGGTCGGCTTCACGTTGTCGCCGGTGCTGTGGCGCAAGCTACCCGGCGCCCGCTCGGCCGGCCGTGTGCAGTCGGTGGCGCTGCGCCTGGTCTGCGACCGCGAATTGGAGATCGAGCGCTTCATCCGCGAGGAATACTGGCAGATCGCGGCCATCCTCAACACGCCGCGCAACGACAGTTTCGAGGCGCGGCTGACCGCCTTTGCCGGCAAGAAGCTGCAAAAACTCGACATCGCCAACAAGGCGCAGGCCGACGACATCAAGGCGATGCTGGAAGGGGCAAGCTTCAAGGCGCTGTCGGTCGAAGCCAAGCCCACCAAGCGCAATCCGGGCCCGCCCTTCACTACCTCGACGCTGCAGCAGGCCGCATCATCGGGCCTCGGCTTTTCGGCCACCCGCACCATGCAGGTCGCGCAGCGGCTCTATGAGGGCATGGACATCGGCGGCGAGACCGCCGGCCTGATCACCTATATGCGAACCGACGGCGTGCAGATGGCGCCGGAGGCGATCGACGCCGCCCGCGATGCCATCGTCAGTGAATTCGGTCAGAAATACCTGCCGGAAAAGCCGCGCTTCTACACGACCAAGGCCAAGAATGCCCAGGAAGCGCACGAAGCGATCCGCCCAACCGATTTCAAGCGCACGCCGGCATCTGTGCGGCAATATCTCGATGCCGACCAGGCCCGGCTGTACGAACTGATCTGGAAGCGCGCCATCGCCAGCCAGATGCAGCCGGCCGAGATCGAGCGCACCACGGTCGAGATCGAGGCGGTCAACGGCGCCCGCACCGCCGAGCTTCGCGCCGTCGGTTCGGTCGTTCGCTTCGACGGCTTCATCGCCGCCTATACCGACCAGAAGGACGAGGATGCGGAGGACGAGGAAAGCCGCCGCCTGCCCGAGATCCGCGCCGGCGAGCTGCTTGCCCGCCAGGCGATCAACGCCACCCAGCACACCACCGAGCCGCCGCCGCGCTATTCCGAAGCATCGCTGATCAAGAAGCTGGAAGAGCTCGGCATCGGCCGCCCTTCGACCTACACGGCGATCCTGAAGACGCTGGAAGATCGCGACTACGTCACCATCGACCGCCGCAAGCTGGTGCCGCAGGCCAAGGGCCGTCTGCTGTCGGCCTTCCTCGAAAGCTTCTTCGAGCGCTATGTCGAATATGACTTCACCGCTTCGCTTGAGGAAAAGCTCGACGAGATTTCCGACGGCAAGCTCGCCTGGAAGGACGTGCTGCGCGATTTCTGGAAGGATTTTTCCGGCGCAGTGGACGACATCAAGGAACTGCGCGTCACCGACGTGCTCGATGCGCTCAACGACGAACTGGCGCCGCTGGTGTTTCCTGCGCGGGAGGACGGCTCAAATCCGCGCATCTGCCCGAAATGCGGCACCGGCAACCTGTCGCTGAAGCTTGGCAAGTTCGGCGCCTTTGTCGGCTGCTCGAACTATCCCGAATGCTCCTTCACTCGCCAGCTCGGCGACGCCGCCAATCCCAATGGCGAGAACGGCAATGGCGAGGATGGTACAAGGCTGCTCGGCAAGGACCCCTACACAGCCGAGGAAATCACGCTGCGCAGCGGCCGCTTCGGCCCCTATATCCAGCGCGGAGAAGGCAAGGAGGCCAAGCGCTCCAGCCTGCCCAAGGGCTGGACGGCCGAGCAGATCGACCATGAGAAGGCGCTGGCGCTGCTGGCGCTGCCGCGCGACGTCGGAAAGCACCCGGAATCCGGCAAGATGATTTCGGCTGGCCTCGGACGCTACGGCCCATTCGTGCTGCACGACGGCACCTATGCCAATCTCGACAGCATCGAGGACGTGTTCTCGATCGGCCTCAACCGTGCCGTGTCGGTGATCGCGGAGAAGCAGCTGAAGGGCAAGGGCGGCCGCAATGGCGCCACGCCCGCGGCGATCAAGGACCTCGGCGACCACCCCGACGGCGGCGGCAAGATCGTCGTGCGCGACGGCAAATACGGGCCCTATGTCAACTACGGCAAGGTCAATGCGACGCTGCCCAAGGG
>NZ_RZOJ01000347.1:0-6417 GCF_003998845.1 Mesorhizobium sp. M4A.F.Ca.ET.022.05.2.1
CCACTCGGTAGGCGGTCGTCATCGCGTCGCCTCGAAGAGGGAGATCTTCCTTGTTGTAGATCGAAGCAAGCTCACGAGTCAGACCGAGACCCATCAACCGCAGAGACCTGATATTCCGTTTCGACAACAAGACTGCGGCGGCGGCTTCGCCTGGAATGAAGCCATTCGGGTTCTGCGGCGCAAGAATGCGGCTCTCTCCGATGTAGTGGCGAATGGTCTCCGAGGTCAGATAGCTGTCGACGCCGACGATCATGATGTAGGGCGTTTCGCCGGAGGACATGAGCCGCCGTGCCTGCTCGAGCGCGACATGTCCGGAGGGGCGACCATGGGCGATTACCCTGGAGCGCGAATATGCCTCGACCTCCACGATGTCGGCGATGCGTCGCAACAGGTTGGCGGGACTGCGCACGGGATGGCCCGGCCTGCCTTCCTCGCCGATGCATAGGATCAACGCTGTTTGGCCGCGTGCCTCAGGAGCCCCGCTGAACGCTTCGACAATTGCGCCCGCGGCGAGATGCGCAATGCGCTTCTCGCCGATCCAGGTTCGGGGAATCGGTACCGGCGCCCCAATCAGCCAGCCGCCACGCGGTCCGCGAAAACGTGTCTCTTGAAACCCGTCCAGTTTCGCACGCATGGCTGCGCACGAAGACGGGGCGTCGAGGCCGACAGCCGTGACCATGCCGATCGAGGCGATCGCAACCGACCCGTTCATGCTTCGCTGTCCGTGGGGATTTTCAGATTGGCGCGGATATATTCCTTACCCCGATCCATGGCGCGCAGCATGGACTCGCTCGGCGGGCCGACCCAGCACTCGGTAAACTCCAGGATCATGCGCTGGATCCTCTGTGAGACACGCCAGACCAGGGAAAATCGCCGGTTCTCCGCATCGACAAGCAGGGTGTCCGGCAGCACGCTGCCATCGAACACCCTTTGCTGGTGCTTGAAGAACGTCATCGAGAGTCCGGTCGCGGGAAGGCGAAAGCCGAGCCGTCCTTCCGGCGTCAGGTTGACCAATTGCATCTCTTCACCACCGCGCGGATGGTCGATCTGCTGATCGACCGGCGCCATTTGAAAATAGCGCTCGTCGAAATCCGGCGGCAGGAATGGGAAAATGTTGTCGGCCCAGTTGTCGTCATAGGTGCCGCCATACTCGATGCGGCCGGGCCAGCCCCGGCCCATCGGCCCGAAGCTCATCGGCCTGTAGTCGCCGAACGGCGAGCGGATCTCTTCGCCGACGGCCTGTGTGTTCGGCAACCGCAGGCCGGGAACAAGACGCTGGTTCCTGGTGCGCGACCAGCCGGTGCCGACCGGGTTGTGTTTGTAGCTGGCGGGCAGCTTGTCCTCCGGGTCCAGCCGGTCGACGCCGCCCCAGGCGACGTCATAGGAGATCGGCAATTTGAGGAAGGGCTGGGGCGAGGTCGTTGTAAAGACGGGGCCGATGGCGCGCCACTCACGGTGGCCGACGACTTCGAACAATTTCGACCAGTTGCCGACCTTGATGCCCACCGGCACCCGCTCCGCCGGGCGCCCTCCGGGCGCATAGGCAAAGCCATTGACGATCACGTCGCAGCGCGGCTTGCGGAAGGCGAAGTCGGACTCCCACAGCGTGGCCGAGAACCCGGGCGCCCCGGTGGACATGTCGGCCATGACCAGAGGCACCTGCTGGGCCGATTTCCGCACCTCTCCGCCAGACGTCGCCGGAAAATCGAACGTACCCTTGACGATAACCACGATGTGCTCATGGCCTGCGACATCGGTTGCCGTCGTATATTCGTGCGGATAGCCCATCTGGTTCCAGATCTGCATCAGCTGGTCTCCCAGGTGGCGGCGAAGATCTGCTCCAGCGTCTTTTGCGGCTCCTGCGCATCGACGTCGAAAATGTCCGAGCGGGCGGTCCACATCACTAGATCGTCGATGACGTCGCTGTACTGATCGACAGCCGGCACGGGTAACCCCGTCAACGCTGCATCAAGTTCGTCGGGCGTCCGCTCGCCTCGCTGCGCGGCGAAGGCCGCTTCTTCGATGCCTTCGAACCAGGCATCGGCGTAAGCGAGCTTCAATGGCGCTTCGGCTATCCGCGCAACGACGCTCAAGGGAAACTGCCGACCAACGCGGTCGGCGCTCTGTAAGATGATGCCTGCTGAGGCGCCAAACAAAGTGGGGCCGGCGAGAAAGCGCAAAGCAGTATCTGGCCGCCACGTCTCCAGCCCAATCAGCGGCACGATCTGCTGCGCCAGCCAGCGATCCCAGACGCGCACAAAATCTCCCGTCAGCCGCCGCGACACGAAATCGCCGGTGGCGGGGATTTTGCCGTAGAAGCCCGGCAGGATCATATCTGCGGCGGACATGTGAACTTCTTGAACATTTCGAGGTTGTAGGGGTTCTCGACGCTTGCCGCCTTGAGCTCGAAATCGGCGTACATGCCCTTGGTGCCCAGGCGCAGGCTGTAGACATCCGACAGCGAGGTGCCGGTGAAGCGGCCGGCGCGCAGCATCCTCAGCCATGCCCAGCTGCCGGTCTCGTTGAGCATGATCTCGGGCGAGCCGTCGACCGGCTGGAAGGCGAGCGAGATCACGCCGGTGCCGTCCTTGCCGGGCCACGTCATCGGTTGCGGTCGCGTCGCATTGTTGAAGTAGACGAGGTTCTGGCCATCGAGATTGAGCGTCACGCGCGTGACGTTGGGCGACAGGTCCTTGGGCTCCAGCGTGAAGCTCATCACCGGGCCCGTCCCGCCGGGAAAGAGATCGTCGCGGATATGCCTGGCCTGTTCGAACGCCGCCAGCGCCGCAGGGTCGAGGCCGAAATCGGCGCGCCATTTCCATGGCTGGCTGGCGGTGTCGACGTAGCTGATCAGATGGTCGTTGATGAAGGCGTCGATCAGGCCGGACGGCCCGAACAGGCGGGCGAAGTCGCGGACATTGACGTCGACCGCGCTCTCGGGACTGAACGGATAGCGGTCGTTGAGCGCCGCCTGGCAGAACGGCAGGATGTCGGCGCGCCAGATGGCGTTGAGCTCGTTGGTGACAGCCTTCTGCGTCAGGCCGCTAGTATCGCCAGCGATGCCGCCGAGCCAGTCGTCGATTGGGTCGGGCAGGATTTGCGCCTGCCTGGCGACAGCGCCTGTGAGTTCGGCGAGGCCGCCCTGCTTCTTGATGGCATCCTGGGGATCGGGGTTGGCGGTGACCGTCTGCAGCACATTGGAAAGCGCCGTCAGGGCCACTACAGCCGCGTCGAGCGCCGGCGGCTGGCCATCGACTTCGGCGATCGCGCCCTTGAGCCGCTTGAAGTGTTCGGCCACCAGGCTGCCGGTGAGGTCCACCTTGTCGGCGGAGCCCGCGCGCGGCAGCAGCTTTGCCCCGGTCTTGACGACCTTGCCTAGCTTGCCAAGCTTGCCGAGCAGTTTCGAGCCGCCCTTCGCGGCCGCCTTGTCGTCAGCCGGCGCCTCGTCGGACCGGGTGAGGTCCGTCTCCTGAACCACCGCCGTCAGCAGGCGCTTCAATGCGGAATCGGCGCTTGAAAGGTCCTTGAGGTTCTCGCTGGCGACGTTGAGGTCGCTCAACGGGGCGAGCCGCATGTCGCGCAGGAAGCTGTCCCATTGCGCGATATAGTCCTCATAGTAGAGCTTCAGTATGTCTTCCGACAAAGCCGAGACCGAGGTTTCGGAATTCTCCGAGCAGCCGCCGGCGAACACCGCCCGATCCAGCGCCGCCTGGGCGGCAACGTCCTCGACCCGGTCGAGAATGGCATCGTGGAAGCCGGCATAGCTGAAGGCGCCCGGAACGCCGACGCGCAACGTCTTGTCGGAGCGCCGGGCAAACACCTTGGCGCCGTTGGGGCCGGCGAAATTGGCCGGGATCCATTCCTTCACCGCGGCCACTTCCGGATCGGCCAGCAACTGCTTGTAGGCGCGCGCCGGCAGCGAGATCGTGCACACCGTTTTCAGCGCCTCGGCGACCAGTTCCTTGTCCGGAGCGACGTAGTTGTCATCGACCGCCATACGCCGGATCGCGGCCAGTTGATGCTCTTCGGCGTCCGGGCTCGGGAAGGGCGGCGCCGGCGCGAATTCCGGCAGGCTGTTCACCCACCAGTTCTGCGCGAAGTCGGTGTCCATCTGCGACAAGCCGGTCATCATGCGGTAGGTCTTCAGCGCCCCCAGCATGAAGTCAGGGTCGCGGATCTGCCGCCACATGGTCGCCTCGAGCAGCGCGACCATATGCGGCTCGAGCACGTTGCGCAGCGCGTGGTCGTAGGTATCGGCCTGCGCGCGCATCAGCTCCGCCGAGGCCGAGGGTCCGAGCAGGTCATGCGGCGCGTCCGGCGGCGCGGTGCGGGCATTCGTGACCTGGTCCATCGCGGCCAATGCGCCGTCGATGGCCGGCTGCTCCACCGATGCCGGGGCGGCGGTGACGGCGGTCAGTGGCTCCTGAAGCGCCTCGAATTGACCAGCCTGCGCGGTGATTGCATTGCGGTTGTCGAAATAGGACCAGGTAAACAGGCCGGCGGCCAGCAAGGCTGCGACCGCACACGCGGTGGCCGCGCCACGCCAGATCCAGGCGCGGCGACGTTGCGCCAGCGGGTCGAACGTGCCGAGGCCAGCTTCCTTGAAAATCACCTCGGTAAGCAGGTTCTTCAGGAAGAAGCTGCGCTTTTCGACGCGTGGCGCCGGCATGGCGCGGCGCGGAGGCAGCCCGAAGGAAGAGGAAAGGGCTGCCGTCAGCCGGTCGATCGGCGCTCCTTCCTGGGTCGCCGACGTCAGATAGAGGCCACGCAGCCAGGCTGCCTCTTCATAGCGGCTTTCGCCGAACATCGCCTCGATCAGCAGCTGGATCGGCTCGGAAAGGCTTCCGAGTTGGGCGGGGAAGCGGAAGATCTCGGCGCGCGCGGCGAGTTTGTCCTCATCCTCAAGGCGCGGCACAAGGCGTCGCTCGAGCTCGGTCGCCAGCGTGGTGATTTCGCGCTCGACGGTCTTGGCGTCGACGCGCGCATCGAGCGGGAAGGTCGTCCCCCACACCTGTTCGCGCGATGCCGTCGACAGGCCGCCGAAGAAGGCCTCGAAACCCTTGATCAGATCGGCCTTGGTCAGCATCAGATAGACCGGAAGGCGGATTTCGAGCCGGTCGTTGAGCTCGGCCAGCCGGCGGCGGATCTTGCGGCCGTGCGCCTTGATGGCCTCGTCGCCCTCCGAAAGCGTATCGATAGAAAGCGCGACGATCACGCCGTTCAGCGCCCGACGGCCCCGATGCTTCTTCAAGAGGTCGAGGAAGCCCAACCATTCCGCCGCGTCGACGTCAGGCTGGCTTTCCTGCTGGACATAGCGGCCGGCGGTGTCGATCAGCACCGCGTTCTCGGAGAAGAACCAGTCGCAGTTGCGGGTGCCGCCAACACCCTGCAGGTCGTCGGTGAGATCGATGGGGAAATTCAGCCCGGACTGCCGCAAGGCGGTGGTCTTGCCGGTGGCCGGCGGCCCGACGATCACGTACCAGGGCATCTCGCGCAGGAACTTGCGCCCGCCGAGCTTGCGGCGCTTCAGCTCGGCCATCACCTCGCCGAATTTTGCGCCGACGGCGGCGACGTTCTCCTCGCCGGGGGTAAGCTGTTTCTCCGCCGCCGGCGCCGCGATCTCGGCAACGAACATGCGGTTGGCGCGGATCGCGCGGCGCTGGGCGACGATGAGCCAGATCAGCCACAGGATGATCAGCCCAGCGATCATGGCGATGCGCACATTGTCGGAGTCGAACGGCGAATAGGGGCCAACCTGGACGATCGGGCCGAAAATCCAGATGACCAGCGAAAGCAGCGCGATGCCGATCAGCGTCCAAAGGAAGCGCGAGGTGAGCACGGCCCAGAGGAAGCGAAGGATGAACATCTCAAAGCCTCTTCTCGACCAGTACCTCTACGCGCCGGTTGAGCGCCCGACCCTCGCGTGTCGAGTTGTCGGCCACCGGATCGGTCTCCGCGCGCCCTTCGGAATGGATGCGCTCCTGCGGCACGCCGGCCCGCACCAGGAGGTCGGCTATGGTCTCGGCCCGCGCTTCCGAGAGCCGCTGGTTGCTCGAAAGCGGGTTGGACCTTTGCAGGCGCACGTTGTCGGTGTGGCCGACGACGGTGATGTTTCCGATGAGTTCCTGGTTGGCGAGGATGACCTTGGCGATGGATTCCACCAGTGGCTCATAGCCTTGGGTCAGCGTTGGCCGTGACGACTGGAAGAGTTCGGGGTTGGAGGACTGGATGACCAGCTTGGCGAGCGACACGCTTTCGGTGCCGCTGAGCGCCCCCCTGAGGTCGTCCGGCGCTTCGGCCTTGAATTCCGGCAGCAGCGCGAAGTCGACCGGTTCCGGCGCAGGCGGTTCCGGCGCGTCGACCTTTGGCGCGGCGCGCGCGATGTCGGCGCGCTGAGGCGGCGGCAGCGCGCGGACG
>NZ_RZOJ01000348.1:0-6402 GCF_003998845.1 Mesorhizobium sp. M4A.F.Ca.ET.022.05.2.1
ATCAAGGGCTCGCCCGCGAAACCGGTGCCGCGCTCGGCGCCAACCCGGTGCCGCTGGTCATCCCGTGCCACCGCATCCTGGCCGCCGGCGGCAAGATCGGCGGCTTCTCGGCGCCCGGCGGCTCGGCCACCAAGGAAAAGATGCTGGCCATGGAAGGCGTGCGCCTCGGCCCGCCGCCGTCACCGCAGGCCTCGTTCGGGTTCTGAAAAGTCCGGGCCCTTACTTCAGCCCGATGCTCATACCGCTCAGATCGGCGTTGACTTGCAGGCCTACCTGCTTGCCAGTGAGCTCGAGTTGGGCGCCCTTGTCATTGGTCATGACGATCACCTGGGCCCCCTTGCCGAGCGCGCCGCCGCCGCCTGCAGCACCGTACACGCCTGTCACATCCCGGGCGCGGCGAATGTGGCGCACGGTACCGTGGAAGTAGGTCTTTGAGGCCCCGAACGCGAGGCCGCCCGAGATGCCGCCGACCGAGATAGGATAGCGGCGACCATGGAAGGTCAGCGTGCCCTCGCCTCCAGAACCACCGATGAAGAAGGCCGCCTTGTAGACGGCGAAGCGGATCGTGCCGCTATCAGCATGCGCGGCGCTGGCTAGGCTGACTCCCGCGGCGGCGATGACGGCAAACGTGACCGATCGAAATCCCGATGAAATCTTCATGATGAGAACTCCTCTAGATCGCCGCATGCCCAGCCGGTCGGGCAGGCCAGCGTCGTATCAAAGTCATAGCTGAACTGTCTTGCCCGTCATTGGTTCCAGGCACGCGGGTTGAATCCGGCAGCGATAAGACCCCGGCGAAACGTGGCGGATGGCGAATCTCAGTTCTGCAGGAAACGGCGACGGAACCGCCGATCGAAGTCCGGCCGCTTGCAGACGAAGACCGGGCAGGATTTCGCATCGGCGCTGGGCACGTAGGCGCGCTTCCTCACCTCGCCCAGGTCGCAGAAGCGCTCGTCCCTGACGTAGCGGTCATAGAGCGGCAGCCCCGGGACACGCGTCGACTGGTAGCGCAGGATGACCGCGCCCTGGCGCGCGATCGTCGCCTGCACCCTGTCGCAGCTCATGCGGGTCGGGTCGTAGCGCGAGATCGCCTGCGCCTCGGCGGCCACCAGCGTCATCAAGGCGGCAAGCACAACGGTCTTCATGATCCTCTCCCAAACCCGGCGCCCGAGACCTGGCCGTTCCTCCCTCGCGGCGCCCGCCGGCCGCAAATTTTCCACGCGATTGGGGCGGCCGTTGGGCGGCGGTGCTGGTCCCGCTTTCTCACACAGTCTTGTTTTCAGCGCAAAACCCGCCTATATGCATCGCATTGATATTTCGGCCGATCGATCGGGCCTCGCGATCTTCGCGTTTGCTGACGTCTATCTCCAAAATTTCGATACCACCGGCCGGACCCCTGGTCCGGTTAAACTAAAGCAAATGTGAAGGATACTTCGAATGGCAACTGGTACGGTCAAGTGGTTCAACGCCACCAAGGGCTTCGGCTTCATCCAGCCTGACGCGGGCGGCGCGGACGTTTTCGTCCACATCTCCGCTGTCGAGCGCGCTGGCCTGTCGACCCTGGTCGAGGGCCAGAAGATCAACTTCGAGATCGAGCAGGACCGCCGCACCGGCAAGTCCGCTGCTGGGTCTCTGAGCAAGGCAGCCTGATTTAGCAACAGCGCGCGCCGGACGAAGGTTCGGGGCGCGCGGCAAGTCACGGATGTACTGACGGTCGCGCGAGAAGCGCGCCGGAGTGGAAAGACCCGACAAGCTGGAACAGCAGATAGCTGCCAGCCCGGTCAGACGCTCCCGATCAGGCTACCGGAATGGGAAGGCGGGATTTATCCCGCCTTTTTATTTGCCTGCGGTTCAGACATTGGCGAAACCGCCGAAGCTGCCTTCTTCTCCCCGTTCACGGGGAGAAGTGCCCGGCAGGGCGATGAGGGGCGGCGCGACGCTGCGGAATTGGCTTCCTTGGCGGAGCCGCGAAGCGGCGACGGCGTGAGGACAAGACTAAGGCAGCCACTCGATCGGCACATGCCCGGGATCCGCCTCCACGCGGCCGAGCCAGGCGGCCACCGCCGGATAGGCGTCGAGCTGGAAGCCGCCCTTCTCGGCGGTATGCGTGTAGGCATACAGCGCGATGTCGGCGACGCTGTATGCATCGCCGGCGAAGAAGGCATTGGCTTCCAGATGCCTGTTCATCACGCCGAGCGCCTTGTTGCCGCGCTCCAGCGTCGATGCCAGCCGTTCCGGCGTCGCGTCCCTGGCGCGCTCGGGAAAGGTGAGCAGCGCCTTGCGCACGGCGATGTAGGGCTCGTGGCTGTACTGCTCGAAGAACAGCCACTGATAGGCGAGCGCCCGCTGGTACCGGTCGGCCGGCAGGAAGCGCGTGCCCTCGGCGAGATAGAGCAGGATGGCGTTGGATTCGGCGATCCGTCTGCCGTCGTCGAGTTCCAGCAGCGGCACCATGGCGTTGGGATTCTTGGCGACGAAATCGGCCTTGCGGGTGTCGCCGGTATGCGAGCTCACCTCGTCATTGGTGAAGGCAATGCCGAGCTTGGCCATCAACAGGCGCGGCTTGTAGCAATTGCCGCTGTCGATCATGCTGTAGAGTATCATCAGGTCTCCTTCCGGCTCGCGCCAATATCGCGCGGCGGAAGCCGCCTCATCCAGTGATTTGTTTTGGCCTGAACATCAGCGCCGCTGATGCAACGGCACGACCTTGCTGTCCATGCCGAGCAGTGCCTCGGTGGAGAGTGGCTCCTCGTTGAAGATCGTGCCCGCCAGCGCCGGGCGGGCGAGATGGTAGCCCTGCACAAGGTCGACGCCGCCATCGAGCGCGACGCGAAGATGCACGGCCTGCTCGATCCCTTCAACCAGCACCTTGGCGCCCCGATCATGCAGCATCGAGACCAGCGGCCGGAAGAAGCGCTCGGCGGCGGCATGCCGGCAGAACTCGGCAAACCAGGCGCCGTCGATCTTGACGATGTCGGGCGCAAGCAGCGCGATGCGCTCCTCAGTCGAATGTCCGGTGCCGAAATCGTCGATGGCGATACGAATGCCGTCGCGCCGCATCTCGCGAACGAGGCTGATCAGAACCTTGTCGTTGGCCGCCTGCTCGGTGATCTCGCAGACCAGCATGCCTGGATAGAGATCCAGTTCGCCGAGATGCCTGGTCATCAGCCGGATCTCGGCCAGCGCCCGCCCGAGATGGTCGTTGATCAGCGGATTGTAGTTGAAGAACAGGTCGAGCCCCTCGACGCCGATGTTGCGGAAGTTCCTCAGATGCAGCATCCGGCACATCGTCTCGACGAACAGGCGGTCCGCGGCAGGCAGGCTGCCGAAGAACACCGGCGGCGCGACCGGCCTCGCGTCGCGCTGCGCCTCGATCAACGCCTCGACGGCGACCGGCGCCAACGAGCGGCCGCGCGGCGCGAAGATCGGTTGATAGGCGCTCTTCAGCCGGAAGTCGCCATAGACGCCGTACTCGATGCCGATCTCGTCGGCAAAGATCGCCTCGGCGGCATTGCGCCGCCTGTCCGGCCAAACGCTCACGAGGCGTTCCTGCGCCCGAACACCCGCGCCGGGCGCGTCGTCGGCGCCGCGCCCGAACTGACCGGCGCATCGCCGATGCCCGTCGCTGCCGCGGACGCCTCAACGCCCTTGCCGAAGACGCGAAAGCTGGTCGGCGCCAGTTCCGGCCGCGCCAGCACGAAGCCTTGCACCATCGAGGTTCCCGATTTCTCGGCAAGCTCGAGCTGCCAGCCTTCCTCGAGGCCCTCGAACACGGTGCGAATGCCTTGCTGCTCGAAGCTCTTCACCATGGTGGTCAACAGGGCAAAGCCGGCGCCGGACTCCATCAGTTGCGTGATCCAGTGCGCATCGAACTTGACGATGTCGGGCTTGAGCTCCTTGATCCGGTTGATGTCGGATTCGTCGGCGCCGTAGTCGTCGACAGCGATGCGGAAGCCGTTGGCTCTCAGCGCCTCGACGAAGCTGTAGAGCGTTTCCTGCGAGGCCGATTTCTGTTCGGTCACCTCGCAAACCATCCGGCGCGGGTCGATGCCGGCCTCGTGCAGCACCAGCCGCATGTCGCGCAGCGCGTTGTCTGCGATGGCGCGGTCGGTGAACACAGACGGGTCGAAATTGACGAAGATCGACGCCTCTTCCGGCAGGCAGGCGCCGGCGTTGAGCAGGTGTAGCGTCCGCGTCAGCGCCTCGATATGCAGGCGGTCGCCCGCCGGGCAGGAGTTGAAGAAACTCATCGGCGACTGCGGCTCGCCGTCACGAAACGGCCGGATCAGCCCCTCGAACGCGACGATCGACAGCTTGCCTTCCCTGAAGGCGAAGATCGGCTGGAATGCGCTCTGCAGCGTATAGACGCCCCAGACACCACTGGAGGTGCCGTCATCACGACGGATGATGTGGGCGAGCCCGATACTACGCGACAAGGGATCCTCGCTCGGCAAGACTTGGCGGAAATGGCTTGCGATCCTGCCAACAGGGGTTTTAGCGGCCGTTGATGAATTTATTGTTGCCGAGCGATGCCGGTCACGGCTGCTTGACCCCTGGCTCATTCGACAATGCTTGCGCTTGGCCGGATGATGCGACATGAGAGGCCCGCGGCCGCTCCTGGCCCGCCGACCCTTGGAGATATCAGGTCATGGCCTTTCTTGCCGACGCCCTTTCCCGCGTGAAGCCTTCCGCGACCATCGCGGTGACGCAGAAGGCGCGCGAGCTGAAAAACGCCGGCCGTGACATCATCGGCCTTGGCGCCGGCGAGCCGGACTTTGATACGCCCGACAACATCAAGAACGCGGCGATCGACGCGATCCGTCGTGGCGAGACCAAGTATCCGCCAGTGTCAGGCATCACGCAGCTGCGTGAGGCGATCGCGAAAAAATTCAAGCGCGAGAACAATCTCGACTACCGGCCGGAGCAGACCATCGTCGGCACCGGCGGCAAGCAGATCCTGTTCAACGCCTTCATGGCGACGCTGAACCCCGGCGACGAGGTGATCATCCCGCGCCCCTACTGGGTGAGCTATCCCGAGATGGTGGCGATCTGCGGCGGCACATCGGTGTTTACAGACACATCGATCGACAACGGCTTCAAGCTGACGGCGGAAGTGCTTGAAAAGGCGATCACGCCGCGCACCAAATGGCTATTGATGAACTCGCCGTCCAACCCGTCGGGCGCCGCCTACACGGAAGCCGAGCTTCGATCTTTGGCCGACGTGCTGCTCAAGCACCCGCATGTCTGGACACTGACCGACGACATGTATGAGCACCTCACCTACGGCGATTTCGTCTTCAGGACGATCGCAGAAGTCGAGCCGAAACTCTACGAGCGCACCCTGACCATGAACGGCGTGTCGAAGGCCTATGCCATGACCGGTTGGCGCATCGGCTACGCCGCCGGCCCGGTGCCGCTGATCAAGGCCATGGACATGATCCAGGGCCAGCAGACCTCCGGCGCCTGCACCATCGCGCAATGGGCCTCGGTCGAGGCGCTGAACGGCCCGCAGGACTTCATCGCCAAGAACAAGGCGATCTTCCAAGGGCGCCGCGAGCTTGTCGTGTCGATGCTCAACCAGGCGCGCGGCATCTCCTGCCCCTCGCCGGAGGGCGCTTTCTACGTCTACCCGTCCTGCGCCGGGCTGATCGGCAGGGAGACGAAGACCGGCAAGGTGATCGATAGTGACGAGACCTTCTGCGCGGAGTTGCTCGAGGCCGAGGGTGTGGCGGTGGTGTTCGGCTCGGCCTTCGGCCTTGGCCCGAACTTCCGCATCTCCTACGCCACGTCGGAGACGCTGCTGGAAGAGGCTTGCACGCGCATCCAGCGCTTCACCGCTTCACTGACCTGATGACGAAAAAAGCCCGGCTCCAGGCCGGTTTTTTTCGGGTGGTTAGCCGCCATACTGCTCGTCGCTGACCTTCTCCAGCCAGTCGGCGTGGACGCCGTCAATCGCTTCCTGCATGGCGATGTGCGTCATCGCCGTGCTCGCGCCGGCGCCGTGCCAGTGCTTCTCGTCGGGCGCGAACGAGATGACGTCGCCGGCCTTGATCTCCTGGATCGACCCGCCCCACGTCTGGGCACGGCCCGCGCCCGAGGTGACATAGAGCGTCTGGCCAAGCGGATGCGTATGCCAGTTGGTCCGCGCGCCAGGCTCGAAGCTGACCAGGGTGGCCCTCAGCCGCGCCGGCGCCTCCTTCTCGATGATCGGTGTCTGCAGCACCCGGCCGGTGAAATACTTTTCCGGCGCCATGATGGTCGGCACGCTGCCGCAAGCAATGATCTTCATCGTTTCAATCCTCGAACTGGGGTCACATCGGCGGTGGCGACCGCACCGCTACGGTCCGCCCTTGCGGCGACACTTTCCTCCGATGCCTGTCCGGACGCAACCGCTTCCCGGAC
>NZ_RZOJ01000349.1:0-6334 GCF_003998845.1 Mesorhizobium sp. M4A.F.Ca.ET.022.05.2.1
CCATAGATGACGCGCGAGAAGACATCGCGCCCTAGCCTGTCAGTGCCGGCAAGAAAGAGCTGGCCGTTTTCGGCAGGGCAGACAAGGTGCCTGTCACCTTCGATCAGACCCCAGAACCGATAACCGTCGCCCCTGCAGAAGAAGCGGATCCGCTGTACATCATCCTGTCTCTCGATGTAGTTCCGCTTGAGCGTGTCCATATCCAGCGTCATCTGGCGGCCATAGACGAACGGCCCGACGAACTGGCCGTTGTGGAACAGGTGCACCCGCTGCGGCGGCGAATAGATGTAGTCCATGTTGCGCGTGTGCAGATTGTAGGGTGCCAGGAACTCGCAGATCAGTATCCCGAAATAAAGCGCTGCCAGGAACATGCCGGATATAAGGGCAAGCCGATGCCGTCGGAATTTCCACCACATCAGCCGCAACTGTGACGCCTGAAAAACCTTCGACTGCTCCGGCGTCATCGCCTCGACCGACTGCAGGTCAAAGGGCGCGATGGAAACGTAGTGTTGCAGTGGGGCACCCGGAGCGGGCAGCGGCGATTGCGTGTTCATTTGGTGCTGCCGCCCTGCAAACGAATTCGTGGATCAAGCAGCGCCAGCGCCAGGTCGGAAATCAGGACGCCGATGACCGTCAGGAAAGCGAGGAACATCAGGAACGACCCCGCCAGATACATGTCCTGGCTCTGCAGCGCCTTGATCAGCATCGGCCCGGTCGTTTCCAAAGACAGCACGATCGCCGTGATTTCAGCGCCGGAGATAATGGCTGGCAGGATGGAGCCGATGTCCGAAATGAAGAAATTAAGCGCCATGCGCAGCGGATATTTGACCAGCGCCTTAAAGGGATGAAGGCCTTTGGCGCGCGCGGTCACGACATATTGCTTGTGTAGCTCATCCAGCAGGTTGGCGCGCAGCCGCCGGATCATGCTTGCCGTGCCCCCGGTGCCGATGATCAAAACCGGGATCCAAAGATGGGCGAGGATCGACTTCGCCTTGGCCCAGCTCATCGGCTCGCTGAGATATTGCTGGTCCATGAGATGGCCGATGGACGTGCCGAACCAGATATTGGCAAAATACATCAGGATCAGCGCCAGCATGAAGTTCGGAATGGCAAGGCCGAGAAGGCCGAAGAAGGTCAGGCCGTAGTCGCCCCAGCTGTATTGATGCGTGGCGGAGTACATGCCGATCGGAAAGGCGATGAGCCAGGTGAAGACGATCGTGACGAAGGAAACCAGCACGGTCAGCCACATTCGCTCCCCGACGACGTCGCGAACTGGCAGCTCATATTCGAAGGAATAGCCGAAATCGCCGTGCAGCATCCCGCCGACCCAGTAGAAGTAGCGAATGATCGGCGGCTTGTCGAAACCATAGTCCTTGCGCATCATCTCGATGCGATCGGAATCCACCGCTTCGCCCTGAGCCCGAAGCTCGGCAACATAGCTGTCGAAATAGTCGCCAGGGGGAAGTTCGATGATCGTGAACACCAGCGCCGATATGACCAGCAGCGTTGGAACCATCACGGCGATGCGCCAGACAATATATCGAAGCACGCTCAGGTCTCTCCAAGCCAGAATGTATCCGGCATGTAGACACCGAAATAGGCTGTCGGGTCGTAGCCGTAGAGCGCCTTTTCAGGCAGATTGCGCAGCCGCGAGGATGCCAGAACCGGCTGATGCGTTCCGTTCACCGTGCCGATCGAGAACACCTGATCGGTGTAGATCGACAGCATTGAATTCCAGATTTCGGCGCGCTCCGTGGCTTCGGTCGATGCATTCCAGCGCTTGAGCAAAGCCATCAACTCGACCACAGGCGCAAGATCGGGCGCCTCGCCGAGCGTGCCGTGAGACAAGTAGTGAGCACCCCAGAGCGGCCATTGCAGCTGGTCGTCGATGGTGGGGGCCAGCTGGTACGGGTTCATGTCGGCTGTCGCCACGCCATTGTCGATGCCCGACCACATCGACATCATGATCTGGCCGCCAAGCGCGCGGCTGCGGAAGATGTCGCGCTGCGAAGTCCGGATGAACAGCGCAATGCCGATCTTGCGCCAGTGATCGGTGATGAGTTCGAGTGCGTCGGTTTCCAGCGTGCTTTCGCCGGCCGTTTCCACGATGATCTGCGCCGGGCGTCCATCGGGAAGTATCCGCAGGCCGTCATCGTCACGCGTCTGAAGCCCGACCTCGTCGAGCAGGGCATTGGCCTGGTCGGGGTCATGGGCGACCCAGGCTTTCGCAAATTCCGGCCGGTAGAGCGGGCTCTCCGGCAGGACCGTATCGGCACTTTCCTGCGCCAATCCGTAGAACACGGCCATGTTGATCTCGCGCCTGTCCACAGCGAGCGAAAGTGCGCGGCGCACGCGAACGTCGCGAAGAAGGCCACGCCACACCTGGTCGGCGCAATTCAGATTGGGTAGCAGCGCCAGCCGCGAACCCTGTGTGCGTTTCCAGAGATGCATCTTCACCGGGTACCGCTTCTCCGCGTCCTTCAGGAAGGCGTAATCGGCGAAGTCAATTCCCATGCTTTGCAGGTCGCTCTCGCCCGCACCGGTCTTGGCGGAAATGATCGCCGACGAGCTGACATTCATGACGATGCGGTCGACATAGGGTAGTTGCCGGCCATTCTCGTCTATTCGATGAAAGAACGGGTTCCGCTCGAAGACGAACTGTTCGGCCGGCGGCTTGGTCCGGTTCTGCCAGGGATCGAGCGTCGGCAGATCCGGGTTCTCCGGGCGATACTGCCGCGACATGCGGATATGCAGGAGCGTCCATTTCTGGGCCCGGTTCTCCTTCATCAGGCCGGCGAGCCGGAATGGATCCTGGTATTTCTTGTGGAACTGCTTGAGATAGGCGGCCGGCAGAACAAGCGATAGCGGCGAAGCAGCAGCGAGCTTGGGCAGGAAGTCGGGATTGGGCGCATCCCAACTATAGCGGACCGTCAACGGATCGACGATGTCGAAGCGCGGCGGCTTGCCGTCAGCCAGCAGGGCTGGGGCGAGCCCGCCTTGCGAAAGCTCATCGTTCAGCCAGACATCTTCCCAACAATAGCGAAAATCCTCCGGCGTCAGCGGGCCACCGTCAGACCATTTATGCCCTTCCCGTATCTTGAAAGTGAAGACGCGATCATCCGCTACGTCGAAACTTTCGAGAATGTCGGGTTGCAGGTCGAGCTTTTCGTCATAGCCGACCAGGCGAGCATACCCATAGATCGTCATCAGCCGGATATCTTTCTGGCTGCCGATGATCGTGCGCAGCGTGCCGCCATACTGGCCGGGCTGCCGGCCGATCGCAGCGAGATTCAACGCGCGCGGGCGCTTCGGCAGACGTTCGGCGAGTGCCGGCAGCGCCCCGGCCTGCAGCCGCGGCTGAAGAAATTCCGGCTCCAGATCGCCGGCGCTTGACGTATTCGGCAGAAATGCCGAAGCCATGAGCCCAAGGACGGTGCGCCGGCTGATCAAGGGCGTAGCTCGCTGACATCGGCCGAACGTCGGGCCAGCACGAGGTGGCCGCCGCCAAGGTCGAGCGGCGACAGCGTATCCTCTTCGCCCTCGTCGCGGAATTGCGGTCCCCAAGCGCTGGTGTCGGAAGCGCCGCCGAGCTTCAGCGTCTTGAAATCCATCGGCCTGTCGAGATCAGGGAAAGGTACTGCGGCAACCAGTGAGCGTGTGTAGGGGTGGATCGGTCTCCTAAGCAGAATTTCGCGCGGCGCAAGTTCGACGATACGCCCGCCGCACATGACCGCGATGCGGTCTGCCATGTAATCCACCACCGCCAGGTTGTGGGAAATGAACAGGTAGGTCAGACCCAGTTCCTTCTGCAGGTCCTTCAGAAGGTTCAGTATCTGCGCCTGGACAGAGACATCGAGCGCCGAAACCGGCTCGTCGCAGATCAGCAGTTCAGGCCCCAGCGCCAAGGCGCGCGCAATGCCGATACGCTGACGCTGCCCACCGGAGAAACTGTGCGGATAACGCTTGATAAAGCGCGGATCGAGCCCGATTGCCTGCATCAGGCTCTTCACCGTGGCAAGTCGGGACGCGGCATTGCCACGTTGATGGATTTCCAACGGCTCGCTCAAGATGTTCTCCACCGTCATGCGAGGTGAAAGCGACGAAACCGGATCCTGGAAGACCATCTGGATTTTCGCGCGCAGCATACGCAGGGCATCTCCCTCGCCTTCCAGGACGTCGATCGGTCCATCGCGGCCGTTGAAGATCACAGAGCCGCCGCTAGGGGTGACTGCCCGCATAAGGATCTTGCTGACGGTGGTTTTGCCGCAGCCGCTTTCGCCAACCAGACCCAGGCACTCACCCCGCCTGATATCGAAGCTCACGCCGTCCACGGCACGAACAGAGGTTTGATGATCCCCGCCGAACCATCCGGACTTGCGGATGGTGAAGGTCTTTTTCAGATCCCTGACCGATAGCAGGAGGTCGTCCGGCCCCTTCGATGCCGGCGCCGTCTGCTCGCCGAGCAGGTTCCCGACACTCACCGGCACCTCGCGGAGCGCCTTTAGCCTTTCGCCAGGCTTCAGGTCGAAATGCGGAACGGCTGCCATCAGACCCTTAAGGTAAGGGTGGCCTGGCCGGCGGAATATCGCCTCGACGGGTCCCGCTTCCATGATCTCGCCATGGTACATGACCACCACCTCGTCGGCGACATTGGCGACCACGCCGAGGTCGTGCGTGATCAGTAGCATCGCCATGTTCAGCTTTGTCTGAAGCCCGCGCAGCAATTGCAGGATTTGCGCCTGTATGGTGACGTCCAACGCCGTCGTCGGCTCGTCGGCGATCAACAGGGCGGGCCGGCAGATAAGCGCCATGGCGATCATCGCGCGCTGACGCAATCCTCCCGAAAGTTCAAAGGGATACATGTCGTAAGCGCGCCTGGGATTGGGAAAGCCGACAAGGCTGAGCATTTCCTCGGTCCGCGCCTTGCGCTCCGCCCGAGCCATGGGCGTATGAATCTGCAGGGATTCGCTGACCTGGTTGCCGATCGTGTGCAGCGGCGACAGCGATGTCATCGGCTCCTGAAATATCTTGCCGATGCGGCTCCCTCTCAACGCTCGGATTTCGGGTCCATCACGCGGCATCTGCAGGATATCCTGCGTCATGCCGGGTTTTTCAGGGTCGGAAAACAGGATACGGCCGCGAACATGGGCTGTGTTCGGCAAAATGCCCATCACTGCCTGGCTGAGAACCGATTTTCCGGAACCTGACTCGCCTACAAGCGCGGTGACCTTGCCCGGCAGGACGCGAAGATTTGCGCGCCTGACCGCATGCAAGGGTCCCCCAATAATGGCAAAAGAGATGCCAACATCCTCGATCCGTAGCAGATCAACGCCCGAATTCATTCTCACACCAGTCCCACTCTGGCAGCTCCCAGAAAGCGAGACTACCGCATTGCCAGCTTGTAGCAACTTGGATTCGAAGCGGGCCAGTGGCGGAACCTGCGCCCGGACGGCCTGCCAAGGGCGTTCGGGCTGTTCGTTACGCTTACTGGAGCTTGCTCGGGTCTCCCGCCGATAGCCGGGCGGCATCGCGGTGCAGCAGCATGACCTGCTCGGCCTCCGATTTCCGATCGTGAATGGTCTCCATCGCACCGTCCTCATCGAGTGCGAGCGCACCCGACAGATCGGGTGAAAGCACCGTCAGCTTCTGCTTGATGCCAGTCAGCTCCTCATGGCCCAGCGTCAGCCAGCTGTTTGCGCCGCAATAGCTGGCGAAGTCCTTGCTGGCGAGAACGCTGTGCGGATACTTCTTGGTCAGGATCTGGAGGCGCTGGACCTCGTTTACAGCTGAGCCGAAGGCAGAGAATGTGAGCCGGTCGGTAAGCCCGACATTACCGAACATCACATTGCCGACATGCAGGCCGATGCCAAATTTTATGTCGGACAACCCCTGCTGCTTTCGGCGCAGATTGAGATCCACGACGCGCGCGGTAGCCTGATGCGCTGCCGCAAGAGCAGCCTGGCAGGCGATCTCGGACTGCGAACGGTGCCGTTCGCAAGGGTATACGGCAATGAAGCCGTCCCCAATAAAACTCATGATCTGCCCGCCTTTGCGATTGAAAGGTGCGGCAACGGCGTCGAAAAACTGGTTCAGCGTATCGATATAGATTTCACGGCCCGAGGTTGCGGCAAGCCTTGTCGAGCCGCGCATGTCGCCCATGACAAGTGCGGCCCGGATTGTATCGCCCTCGCCGCGCCTGATCTGACCGTCAAGCACGCGCCTGCCGGCGTCGCCGCCGAGATAGGTGGTCATCATGTTGTCGGCGAGCTTGGTAAGCACCGCCATCTTGGTTGCGATCGCGAGATGGCTCTGGATGCGAAGCAGCGCTGAAATC
>NZ_RZOJ01000034.1:0-30316 GCF_003998845.1 Mesorhizobium sp. M4A.F.Ca.ET.022.05.2.1
GGCGGGGCAGGAGCGACTGAAGAGTGTCGCCGGCCAGCCGCCGCAACTTATCGCCTTTCCGACGAGTTGTCCCTTCGCGCCACGATGCCCGCATGTTTTCGACCGCTGTCGAAGCGAAAGGCCACCGCTGATGCCTGTAAGCAAGGGCCACGAAGCGGCGTGCTGGTGGGACGTAACCAAGCAGAGGGCGCGCGACGATGTCTGAGCCAATTATCGTCACCGGAAAAGCACAAACCGATCAGGACGACATCCTGCTTCGCGTTAGTGGCCTGACCCTGCACTTCCCGACCTATCGGGGTGTTTTTGGGCGCCAAGATGGCGCCATCAGAGCGCTGGACGGTGTGAATCTGGAAATCAGGCGCGGCCGGACACTTGGCCTTGTAGGCGAGAGCGGCTGCGGCAAGTCATCAACGGGGCGTGCCATTCTTCGCCTTTGTGACATTACCGGTGGCCGCATCGTGTTTGATGGCAAGGACATCACGCATATGCAGGGCAACAGGCTGCGCCGGATCCGTCCCCGCATGCAAATGATCTTCCAGGACACACAAGCGTGTCTCAACCCCCGCATGACCGTTGGCTCGATTGTAGCTGAACCTCTCAATGAGCACGGTATGCTCAAAGACAGGGAGAAAGAGGGACGGGTTCACGAGTTACTCGATTCCGTTGGGCTCAATCCGAACTATGCCAATCGTTACCCGCACGAATTCTCCGGCGGCCAGCGTCAACGCATTGGCATCGCCCGGGCGATCGCACTCAATCCGGACTTTATTGTTTGCGATGAACCGATCGCCGCCCTAGATGTCTCAATCCAAGCCCAGGTGGTCAATCTCCTCAAAGACCTGCAGGCGCAGTTCTCCCTGACGTACCTCTTCATTAGTCACGATCTTTCCATGGTTCGTCACATGTGTGACGACGTCGCGGTGATGTACTTGGGAAAAGTAGTGGAACTCGCCCCACGTGACCTCATCTACAAAGACCCCGTCCATCCTTACACGAAGGCGCTGCTCTCTGCGGTCCCGGTGCTGGATCCGAAGGTCGAACGTACTCGCCAGCGCATCATCCTGAGGGGCGATGTGCCGAGCCCGGCCAATCCACCCTCGGGGTGTCGATTTCGTACCCGCTGCCCGGTTGCATTCGACCGGTGCGCAGCCGAACAACCAGTTTGGCACAAGCTCGCCGCCGATCGCTGGGTTGCTTGCCATCGTGCCGAGTAACCGGAATTCGCGGGAAGCTCGATCGAGTCAATCCCGCCATACGATCGACCGTTCCCGAAGGGAAGGAGAACGGACTTGATAACGCCGGCGCGGGCCGTCGTTCAACAGATGGGAGGAAGATAGATGTTGAGAATGACTTCATTGTTGGCAGGGGGGGCCGTCGCTATCCTTTTCGCGACGTCGGCATTTGCCGAACGCGGCACAGACGGTACCCTCAATATCATGTATTGGCAGGCGCCGTCGTTGATGAACCCGTATTTGTCAGGCTCGACAAAAGAGGTCGACGCCGCTGCGCTGGTACTTGAGCCGCTAGCCAGCTATGACAAGGACGGCCACCTATTCCCGCGGCTTGCGGCGGAAATTCCGACCATCGAGAACGGTGGCGTTGCCGAAGATCTGAAGTCGATCACCTGGAAGCTGAAGCCCGGTTTGAAATGGTCTGATGCTACGCCCGTGACCGCCAAGGACGTGGTCTTCACTGCGAATTACTGCATGAGCCCAGAGGGCGGTTGCGCCCAACTTGCAGGATTCCAAGGCGTCGACAAAGTCGAGGCGCTTGACGAACTTACTGTAAAGGTAACCTTTAAGAATTCGACGGCTTTCCCCTATACTCTCTTTGTTACCGCAAATTCTCCGATCATCCAGGCGAAGCAGTTCGCCGGCTGCCTCGGCGAAAAAGCCCAGACCTGCACGGAAGCGAATTTCGGTCCGGTCGGCACCGGCCCGTTTGTCGTCACCAACTTCAAGCCGAATGACGCGATCCAGCTAAAGGCCAACCCGAATTACCGCGATCCGAACAAGCCCGCTTTCGCCGAGGTCAACTTCAAAGGCGGCGGCGATGCGCTCGGGGCGGCCCGTGCCGTGCTGCAGACGGGCGAATATGACTACGCCTGGAACGTGCAGCTCCCCCCGCACGTGCTGAGTGCAATGGAGAATGCGGGCAAGGGCAGGGCGGTCTCGACCTTCTCGAGCGCAGTTGAAATGCTCTTTATCAACCTAACCGATCCCTCGCCAAATCTCCCGCCGGAGGAGCGGTCGACGGTGAAGCATCCAAACCCGATCCTCGGCGATCTTAGCGTGCGCAAGGCGCTGTCGATGGCAATAGACCGCGCGAAGTTGAGCGAGATCGGCTACGGATCCAGAGGTAAGCCCACCTGCGACTGGGTTCCAGCGCCGCCGATTTACGCCGCAGGAAACACGGGCTGCCTTTCACAGGACATTCCGGGTGCGCAGAGGCTTCTTGACGAGGCGGGCTGGAAGCCCGGCCCCGCCGGCGTCCGGGAGAAGGACGGCAAGAAGCTGAAGCTCACCTTCGTGACTACGATGAACGCTGTGCGCCAGCAGTTTCAGGCGATCCTCAAGCAGTGGTGGCTTGAGATCGGTGTCGACGTTGAACTGAAGAGCCTCGATGCCTCGGTCCTCTTCGGCAGCGATCCAAACAATCCCGATACCTTTCAGAAGTTCTATTCTGACATACAGATGGCGACTGACTACCCTCTACAACCTGATCCCGCCGAATACGCCGCAAGATACACTTGTGAACTTGCTCCGAAGCCAAGCACCCAGTGGCAGGGCCAGAACTTTCCGCGCTACTGTAACAAGGACTACGACGCGATGGTCACCGAACTCGGCCAGATCGTTGACATCGAGAAGCGCGGCGAGATGGTCAAAAAACTCAATAACATGTTGACGGACAGCTACACGATCATACCGTTAGTCTGGCTCGGCGGCGGCCCGGCGATCTCCAACACGCTGGGCGGTCCCGTCAGTAACCCCTGGGACTCCGCATTGTTGGGAGCTCAGGACTGGTATCGCAAGAAGTGAGATTGCCTGCGCGCATTGGCAAGGGCGCGTGCCTCTCCATGTCCCATACCGGCCGCGGCATAGCCTCGGCCGGCAGCAACAGGCGCAACACATGCTCAAATATGCCATTCGACGGCTACTTTTCGCGGTCCCGACGTTGTTATTGATCAGCCTGCTTATCTTCTCGCTGCTCAAATTAGCCCCAGGGGATCCGCTGTCTCAGTTGCCGCTGACCATCCCGCCCGAAGTACGCGAGAAGATGCGTGCAGCACTGGGAGTCAACAAGTCTCTGATCGTGCAATATCTCCTTTGGTTGAAACAGTTTTTCGTGATCGAGCCGCTCCATGGTTTCGACGTTATGTTCGGGACGCATTTTTCAGACGGCATGCAGCGGATTATCTCTTGGCAAACACGTGGTCCGGTCTTCAGCATCCTCGCCGAGCGCCTTCCGCAGACGCTGTTAGTCGTCGGCCTCGCCTATATCATCGGCGTGCTGATTGCTTTGCCTATCGGTATTATCTCGGCTTACAAGCAATATTCTGTGTTCGATCAGATCGGCACCAGCCTGTCGATACTCGGCCTTGCGGTGCCGTCTTTCTTCTCGGGCGTTCTGGCAATCCTGATCTTCTCCGTCTATCTCGATTGGCTTCCGACGATCTACAACACCAATCTTGTCGTCGATAGCTGGAGCAGTTTCCTCGAGCAACTCCTGCAGATGGCCATGCCAGTGATGGTGCTGGCGGTTCAAACCACCGCCTCCATCAGCCGTTATTTACGCTCGTCAATGCTTGACAATCTCAACCAGGACTATGTCCGCACGGTGCGCGCCAAGGGCATGAGCGAGAAAGTGGTCGTTTTCGTTCACGTTTTGCGCAATTCGATGATCCCCGTGGTTACTGTCATCACGCTCGGGCTGCCAGGCATATTCGGCGGCGCCATCGTCACTGAGCAGATTTTTAAAGTCAACGGAATCGGCCAGCTGCTGATCACCGCCATTTACGCTAACGACGTGCCGTTAGTACAGACATTGGCCTTCATCTTCGCCGTGTTGATCGTAGTCTTCAACCTGATCGCCGACCTCCTCTACGGCGTGCTCGATCCAAGGATTCGGTATGGGTAAGTTTCTTGGCTATCATAAGCCGAAAGCAGTCGCCAAGCCGCTTATCTCGGAATCGCGGACGGCCAACTCCGTCGCCGGTGTGGACCTTATGGCGATCGAGGCGCCATCACACAATCAGTGGTGGGGCGTTTGGGACCAGTTCAAAACCCACAGGGGCGCGCTCGCCGGGGCAACCGTCTTATCCCTGATTGTCATCGGTGTCATTTTCGGCCCCTACGTCTGGCGTTTGAGCCCCGCCTATATCGACTTCACCGCAATGAATACAGGACCAAGCTGGACCCATCCGTTTGGCACCGACCAGCTTGGGCGCGATCTTCTTGCGCGAATGATGACAGGTGGGCGTATCTCGATTGCCGTCGGCTTTACTGCAATGATCATCTCGATCTTTATCGGTACTCTTGTCGGCGTCCTTGCCGGTTATTTCAAATCCCTCGATGGGTCGCTGATGCGGCTCACCGATCTCTTTCTATCATTGCCGGTGCTGCCACTGCTTTTGGTCGCAGTGATGCTGTTCCGCGACACGATGGCAAGCATCTTCGGATCCTATCTGGGGATTTTCATCCTCATCGTGTCGGCCACTGGCGTGACGAGTTGGATGCAGGCTGCGCGCATCATTCGCGGCGAAGTACTCGCCGTCAAGCAGCGCGAATTCGTGTTGGCTTCGTACAGCATTGGCACGCCGCCGCGACGGATCATCCTTCGCCATGTGCTCCCCAACGTAATGTCCCCGATCATTGTCTCAGCCACTCTCGGGGTCGCCACGGCGATCATTTCGGAAAGCGTGCTGTCATTTCTTGGTATGGGCTTTCCGCCGGATGTCCCGACTTGGGGACGACTGCTCTATGACGGGATCGACCAAATACAGGGATACCCGCAACTAGTGCTCTGGCCGGGCATTGCTATTTCGCTCACCGTCCTCAGCGTCAACTACATCGGCGACGGTCTCAGAGATGCGCTCGATCCGCGACTGCGGCCATGATGCACGTCCGGTGCCTCCACCTCCACGTCTGGATTGCTCTCGAAGAACCGAAAGAATCCGACCTCCACCTTCAGATCGGCTCGTGACGCCGGCCTACTTCCCGCTTTTCGGAGCGATCGTTGGAAGCAAGGTTCTCCAAAACATTAACATCGGCAGGTAGTACTATGACGCAGATTCAAGTGTCCGACCCCAAGAGCATCGAGGCGTTAAAATGGCGCTGTATCGGACCCGCTAGAGGCGGCCGCGTGGTGGCGGTCGCGGGCGACACCAACGACCCGATGGTGTTCTATTTCGGCGCCTGCGCAGGTGGGGTGTGGAAGACGATCGACGGCGGCATCTATTGGCGCTGCGTGTCCGACGGTTACTTCGGCAGTGCCAGTGTCGGCGCGCTGGCGGTTGCTCGATCGGACTCCAACGTTATCTATGCTGGTACAGGCGAGGCAACGATTCGTGTCAATGTCTCATACGGCGATGGCGTCTACAGGTCGATCGACGCCGGTCGTAGTTGGACTCACCTGGGACTGAAGGAAACCCGTCACATCGGCAAGATCTGCATTCATCCGCATGACCCCGACGTCGTCTATGTTGCGGCGCTCGGTGACGCGTTCGGGCCCAACGAGGAACGGGGCGTGTTCCGCTCCCAAGACGGCGGCAAGACTTGGCAGAAGGTCCTCTACCGCAATCCCGACGCTGGCGCCGTCGACATATCGATGGATCCCAACAATCCTCGCATCCTCTTCGCCACAACTTGGCAGACGCGGCGGACCTTCTGGGACATGAACAGCGGCGGGCCGGGGAGCGGCCTCTTCCGGTCGCTAGACGGGGGCGACACCTGGGAGGAGTTGTCCGGGCGGAACGGCTTGCCCGGCGGGGTGCTCGGAAAGCTAGGCGTCTCAGTCTCGGAGGCGCAGCGCGGGCGCGTATATGCCCTCATCGAGGCGGAGGAGGATAAGATCGGCCTCTATCGCACCGACGATTACGGCGACCGATGGATCCAGGTGTCACAGAACCGTGATCTGATCCACCGCCCTTGGTACTACACTCATGTCTTCGCCGACACCGGGCATGCCGATACGGTCTACGTGACGAATTTGCAAATGTGGAAGTCGACCGATAGTGGGGCGGGCTTCACCGAGGTGACCACACCTCACGGCGACAATCACGATCTCTGGATTGATCCGGGCAACCCCAAGCGGATGATCGAAGGCAATGATGGCGGTGCCTGCGTCACCTTCAACGGCGGCAAGACCTGGTCGTCGATCTACAATCAGAACACAGCACAGTTCTATCGCATCGACGTCGACGACCGGCATCCCTACCGGGTTTACGCCACCCAGCAGGATAGTACCTCGATCTCGGTCCCGAGCGCCTCGGAATGGGGCGTGATCACCCTAGGCGACTGCACCTATCCGGGCACCGGCGAGAGCGGCTTCATCGTCGTTAATCCCGAGGATCCCGACATCGTCTATTGCGGCGCGATCGGCTCGAGCCCGGGCGGCGCGGGGGCTCTGCAACGCTACGACCACCGCACTCGGCAGATCCGCGTCGTCAATGTTTGGCCGGAAACGACGATTGGTATGGCGCCGAAGAACATGCGCTACCGCTTTGCATGGACCTTTCCGCTTACCTTCTCGCCGCATGATCCGAAGACGCTCTATGCCGGGGGCAACCACGTCTTCCGCAGCCGCGACGAAGGATCGAGCTGGACCGCGATCTCACCCGATCTTAGCCTCGACGACCCCGCCCGACAGGACAATTCGGGCGGCGCCCTGACTCACGAAGACTTCGGTGCTGAGGTGCATGCGACGTGCGCGTCCGTCGTGGAATCCCGGCACCGCAAGGGCGAGATCTGGGCGTCCACCGACGACGGCCTTGTCCATGTGACGCGGAACGACGGGGCTTCGTGGAGCAACGTTACGCCGAAACTCATGCCCGAGCTCGCCTATGTCGGCTGCGTCGAGATCTCGCCGCATGAGGCCGACACCGTTTATGTAGCAGCCACGCGCTACAAGCTCGCCGATTATCAGCCCTATCTCTTCCGCACGAAGGACGGCGGGAAGAGTTGGGAGTCGATCGTCGGTGACTTCCCGAAGGGCGAGATCACCCGTGTCCTGCGCGCCGATCCAGTGCGATCAAGCCTGCTCTTCGCCGGCACCGAGACTGGTGTCTTCTTCAGTCTTGACGACGGCGCACACTGGTCACGGATGGATGGGGGCTTGCCCGTGGTCCCGGTCTACGATCTCAAGATCAAGGGAGGCGACCTTGTCGCCGGAACCCATGGCCGGTCCTTCTGGATCCTGGACGACGTCACGCCATTGCGCGAACTGGCCGCGGATCAGAAAGAAGTCAAACTGGTGAGCCCGCGCCCCACAGTCCGGACAAAGCTCAATTACTGGGCCGGGACAGGCTTCACCAAGGCTGGCATCAGCTACAGCCCGGCTTTCGGCATCGGCGCCACCACCGAGGGCGTGGAGCTGGAGGGCGAACGGAGCGATCGCCTTTATCTCGACTGCGGCGAGAATCCGCCGAACGGCGCGATCGTCTATTACTGGCTGCCTGTTGATGCGGAAAGCCCGGTCAAGCTCACCTTCCGCGATGCCGCAGACAAGACCATCATCGAGTTCTCGAGCGACGACAAGGATGCACCCTTCCATAAGAAGCCGGGCACGAAGGCCGGGCTCCACCGCTTCGTATGGGATCTCAGACACCCAGGACCGACCAAACTCGACCAGTCGCTGGTGTTCCGGAAGTACAAGCCTCTCGCGCAGGACGACGGCGACCTGAGCGGCCCGACGGTGGCCCCTGGCGGCTACAAGGTCGAACTCCAAGTCGACGGCAAGAGCCAGACGGTCGGCTTCACCGTCATCAAGGATCCCCGAATCGCGGCCACCGACAAGGATTTCGCCGAGCAGTTGGCGCTCTTACAAAGACTATTCGGCATGCTCTCGGCGCTCAATCACGCGGTCAATCGCATCCGGCTCCTGAAGCGGCAGCTCGCGGATGTGCGGAAGCGGCTCGGCGACAGTGACAAATCGCTCGGCGCGGGCGCTCAAGCACTGGTCGACCGGATGAAGGCAATCGAGGGAGCGCTGGTCGACATCAAAGGGGAGACGCCGCAGGACGCGCGCCACCCAGCCGGTTTGAACGATTCGCTGATAAACCTCATCAATGTAGTCGCCATCGCCGACGCGGCGCCGACGCACCAAGTCCGACAGGTTTCCGATGAGATCATATTGAAGGTCGACGGCGAGATCAAAAGGCTGGACGGGCTCGTGAACGAAGAGGTCGCTGCGCTCAATGTCGCGCTCAAGAGTGCCGGTTTCGAGCTGCTCGGGACCGGGAAAGCCTAGCTAGGTGCCCGTGAGAAAACGTATAGCTGAGTGATCCCAAGAAGGAGACAGACATGGATTTCATCGAGCAGATCTTCGGCGTGGCTCCGGATGGGGGCGACGGCACGACCGAGATGCTCTACATCGCGGTTGCGCTTGCCGTCGCAGCGACAGTGGTCGCCCGCCGCTGGCTCCGCCGACGCGCCGCAACCCGGCGCCGTCAATCCCTTTCTTTTTATCGATAAAGGAGTAGCCCTATGACGAAGCAGATTGAGGTGATCACGTTGGTCGAGCGGCGTCGGCGCTGGTCTCGGGATGAGAAGGAGCGGCTGGTTGTGACGACATTTGAGCTAGGGGCCGGTGTTTCGAGATCGCGCGGTTCTGGAGCATGATTGCACTTGATCGCGTTAAGTTCGAGCCTCGGATCTTCGCGTAGCCTCGACAGTTTGCGCCGAAGCCGTCAGTCCGGGCCTCTTTTGGAGCGCCCATTACGTGTTCAGCATCGGATTGAGCTTATTCGCGTGGGGAACGTCCTATCAGGAGGGCGCGGTCGATGCTGCGTCAGGACATCGACCTAAAACGCAGGATCGCCCAACGCAGGCGGAGTAAACGCCAGGTGCAAGGAAAGAAGATTGTCTCTAACGATGCCTCAGTTCCCCCGCGACTCCAACTGTCGACGAGCATCACGTGGATCGACGGTGCTACCCGCATGGGGTCGCGCTTATGGATGGCCATGCCAATGTCCTAGGCTACTTTGAGCTGCTCTCTAGTCTCGCCATCGTGAGAAAAGGCGCCGCAACGATGACCACTTCACTCGAGAGGAGTCGAAGCCGGAACAGGGCGCGGCGACAGCGGCTGTGGCCGCTCTACCTCGTCCTTTTCCTGCTACTGATCGCGGTGGTGGTATCGGCCTTCGCCACCGGGCGCTATCCCGTGCCGCCGCTGATGGCGCTCCGGGTCTTAATATACCCCGTCACCGGAGGAGAGGCCGACTGGTCCGCGACTGTGGAGACGGTCGTCTGGGAAATCAGGCTGCCGCGCATTGCCGGCGCGCTGCTGGTCGGCGCCAGCCTGGCCGCGGCCGGGACGACTTATCAGTGCATCTTCCGCAATCCTCTGGTTTCGCCCGCGACCCTCGGCGCTTCGCAGGGCGCGGCCTTCGGCGCCTCGCTGGCCCTGCTGTTGCGCCTGTCTTGGTCGGGCGTCATGGGCATGGCTATGGCATCCGGTATCCTCGCCACATCGGCCACCGCGCTGATCGGCCGTCATCTCGGCAGTGGCTCGATGATCACGTTGGTACTGGCGGGCCTGGTGGTCGCCGCCGTTTTCAACGCGCTGGTTGCGGTGGTGCAATACATGGCGGACCCGCTCGACGTGCTGCCGTCGATCACCTTCTGGCTAATGGGCAGTCTAAACCGCATCGGTAATGATGATCTCGGCATCATCGGCGTTCCTATCGCGCTGATGCTCGCCCAGCTTTACGCCTTCCGCTGGCACATAAACGTGCTCGGCGCCGACAACGACGCGGCACGGGCGCTCGGCGTCAACGCGCCGCTGGTGAGCGGCGTTGCCATCGCCGGAGCCACCGTACTGACCGCGCTCGCTGTCAGCGTAAGCGGCATCGTTGGCTGGGTCGGGCTGGTCGTCCCCCACATCGCCCGCTTTCTGGTCGGTCCCAATTTCGACCGCCTCTTGCCGATCAGCGCCCTGACGGGCGGCTTGTTCCTGCTTGCCATGGACACACTGGCGCGCAGCGTGGCGACGCAGGAACTGCCGCTTGGCGTTGTCACCTCGCTTGTCGGTGCGCCATTCTTCGCCATCGTGCTCGGCCGTGCCCGGAGGCATTGGTTCTGATGGCCGCGTTAGTCGCCAGCGATGTCTCCTTCACTCACGCCGGCAACGTCGCACCGACCCTGCGCGGGATTTCGATCCGGGCCGAAGCGGGCGGGGTGCTGTGCCTTCTCGGGCCGAACGGGTCGGGTAAGACGACGCTGCTGCGTTGTCTCGTCGGGCTGCAGGGGGGCGGCGACGGGATCGAAATCGATGGCCGCCCGCTGTCGAGCTTCCGCGACGGGGAGCGGGCGCGTTGCATCGCTTATGTGCCGCAGCACGGCGCGGCTGTGTTTCCTTACACGCTGGCCGACATCGCAGTGCTCGGCCGCACGCCGCATCTCGACCGCTTCACCGTGCCGTCGCCGAATGACCGGCGCATTGCTCTGGACAGTCTCGACCGTCTTGGAATCGGCCACTTGGCGAACCATCCGTTCAACCTGTCGAGCGGCGGCGAGCGCCAGCTTGCGTTGATCGCCCGCGCAATCGCACAGGACGCGCCGACGATCGTGCTCGACGAACCGACGGCCAGCCTCGATTTAGCCAACCACACGCGTATCCTCGACCTCATCGCGGGCTTGGCGACGCAGGGGCGCACAGTGGTATTCTCCACGCACGATCCCGACCATGCCCTGGCAGCGGCGACGCGAGCGGTGCTGCTGAAGGACGGGCTCGTGCTCGCGCAGGGAGACGTAGCCGACGTGATCAGCGATGTCACGCTAAGCGCGCTGTACGATGTGCCAGTGCGGCTAGTGTCGGTCGGTGTAGGCGACGATGGCTTCGGTCCCATGACCGTATGTTTTCCTGTCCGCCAAAGCCCGCCAATTGGGGCAAGTTCCAAAATCTGAGGGAATGTTGACATGATGCGTCGATCCTTTTTGAAAATTCCAGCTTTCTTGCTGCTCCTTTTCGGCCTTGTCCTGTCTGCGTGGGCGGCGAGCCGAGATACAACTGGGGTCCGCACCATCACCGACATGGCGGGGCGCAGCGTCGTTGTGCCGGACGAAGTCAAGCGGGTCGCAACCATGGGCTCCGTGCCGCCTCTAAACAGCTTACTGTTCGCCGTCGGCGCGTCGGATCGCCTCGTCAGCGGTTTACCGTCGCGGTTCAGCGAGAACCCGCGCTGGACCTTTCAAAAGGTTTTTGCGCCGCAACTGGCTGATGCGCCCGTGATCGAGACGCAAAGCCGGGAACTGTCCCTGGAGGCGATCATCGCGCTCAAGCCGGATGTCATCCTGACCACCTATCCGGCCATGGCGGATGCGGTAGCGCGCGTCGGCGTCCCTGCGGTCGTCATTGAATGGCAGGAGCCCGATGATGTGAAGACGGCGATGGCGCTCGTCGGCGGCCTTCTCGGCAAGGAGAAGGAAGCAGCCGCCTATGTCGACTATTTCGACCGAACTCTGGCGCGGGTTTCGGCGATTTCGCAATCCCTTGCCGACACTGGGAAGCCTCGCGTGCTCTATTTCGAGCCGGAAACAATCAGCCAGCCGCATCTCATTGCGGAGTGGTGGATCCGGCAGGCCGGCGGCGTCAGCGTCTCCGACGACGGGCGCAGTCAGGAAATGCTGTCCTTCAACATCGAGCAGGTGCTGGCCTGGAACCCCGATGTCATCTTGGTCCCCCAACTGAAAGATGTTGAGAAGGTCTTCGGAAATTCGCTGCTGAAGGATGTTCGCGCGGTGGCGACACGGCGCGTCTTTCCGCTTCCCGTGGTCGCGCATACATGGGGCAATCGCACGGCGGAGCAGCCTCTGACCGTGTTGTGGGCGGCAAGGTCGATCAACCCGAAGGCTTTTGGTGAGATCGACCTAAAGGCCGAAGTGACGCGTTTTTACGCCACGATCTTCGCCCATCCGCTCGACGACGAGACTGTCGCAGCCATACTGGATCCGACGACCGAGCCACCCTACTAAGCGATCAGAACCGTGGACACCGTGGTACGTGATCCGTATGCACGGTGGTGTGGGAGGGGCGGTGCCGCGAGGCGTCCCCCTATCCCGACCAATCCCCAACGATTCAGCCAAAGCCTGAATCGCTCTAATACTACAGTTGGTGCGCCGGGAGACCGGCAAGGAGTAGACGGTGGAAGTCCGTTACGATGAAGGAATAGCGAGCCATATCGGCCCCGAGCCGTGCGCAGGCTTCCGTGAGGAGGTCGGCGAAGCGTCGGCAGGGGAGTGCATAGGCCAGCCATTGAGCCGCGAAAGAGTGTTTTTCCGGGCGCCGACGCCGTCAACTGGGTGGAAGGCGAAATGGGCAGGCGCGCAAGCGCGAGTGTCTGTCCGGCCCGGCGTGGTCGGAGACCCTGGCATGTGCAGATGCTCCTTGTACGGGAACCGGGAGATCTCTGGATTGGCCATACACCCCAAGACTACGAGGTGGGATGGTCCGCAACGGGAAGGTGAGGAGCCGTAGCCGTTGATGCACGATCCAGAGAAGTCTGACTCCGGCATAGTAGCTGTGAAGCCGACGAACAAAGCCGGGCAACCGGCAGCGGAGCCGGTGGAGCCAAGGCTGGGGACCAAGGGAAACGCGGAACAGCAGCACATGCACCGGACACAGAGCCGGGCTCGCATGTCCCAGTCGCTGGACCGCGTACGACAAGCCGCAAGGCTGAGGAAGAAGGAACGCTTCACCGCGCTCTTCCACCATATCAATGTCGACACGCTTCGGACGGCGTTCTACGCGCTCAGGCGCAAGGCCGCTCCCGGGGTGGATGGCATGACATGGCAGGACTACGAGGCAGACCTTGAGCGCAAGCTTGAGGACCTGCACAGACGGGTTCAACGGGGAGCGTACCGCCCGCAACCGTCGCGCCGGACGTTTATTCTGAAGGCGGATGGGAAGCAGCGGCCGCTGGCGATTGCAGCCCTGGAAGATAAGATCGTCCAAGGGGCAACCGTCATGGTGCTCAATGCCATCTATGAAGGCGACTTCTGCGGTCTCTCATACGGGTTTCGGCCCGGACGAGGGCCACATGATGCATTGGATGCACTGTGCGTGGCGATCAACATGCGGAAGGTGAATTGGATTTTAGACGCCGACATCCAGAACTTTTTCGGGGCAGTTAGTCAGGATTGGCTGGTTCGCTTCGTAGAACACAGGATCGGCGACAAGCGCATCATCCGCCTGATCCGCAAATGGCTCAAGGCGGGCATCCTCGAAGACGGGATCGTGACTATAGATGACAGGGGAACGGGCCAAGGGTCGGTGATTTCGCCGCTCCTGGCCAATATCTACCTGCACTACGTCTTCGACCTGTGGGCTCAGCGCTGGCGACAGCGCGAAGCCACGGGCGATATGATCATCGTGCGCTATGCCGATGATGTGATCGTCGGTTTCGAGCATGAGGGCGACGCTCGTCGTTTCCTCGATGCGACGCGTGCGAGGCTTGAGGAGTTTATGCTGTCGCTTCATCCGGACAAGACCCGCCTGATCGAGTTTGGTCGCCATGCGGCGGCCGATCGCAAACGGCGCGGGCTCGGCAAACCGGAAACCTTCGCGTTTCTAGGCTTCACTTTCATCTGCGGCAGGTCTCGCCGGGGCAGATTCCTGCTCGTGCGGAAGACCCGGCGAGACCGCATGCAGACGAAGCTCCGAAGCATAAAGGAGGAGCTACGGCGCCGAATGCCTTGGCCGATCCCTGAGCAGGGGAGATGGTTGAGGCAAGTTGTTACCGGCCACTTCGCCTATTTTGCCGTGCCGACAAATGGCCGCGCTTTACAGGCGTTCCGATGCCATGTGACCGATCTCTGGCGGCGTACGCTCAGGCGTCGCAGTCAGCGCAACAGGACAACGTGGACGAGGACCACAAGGTTGGCCGGGGACTGGCTCCCGCAAGCCAAAATCCTTCATCCATGGCCAAACCAGCGCTTTTCCGTCAGGCACCCGAGGTAGGAGCCGAGTGCCCGAATTGGGCTCGCTCGGATCTGCGCGGGGGGCGCTCAGCAATGGGCGTCCCTACCGCGAACAGACGCGCTCTTTCTTGCAGTTGGCGATCATGGCTGTGTTTCGGCCCTTTAATTGCGGCTGGTGGTCAAGGCCATTTCTTTCCCAGGTCGACCAACGCGCGCTTCTCGGTGCAACTCCACAGCCTTCGTTGCCGCACGCGCCCGGGCACCGTTGCAAGATCTTCGGCCGCCGCGGCGCCGCTAACTCGGCGACCAGATCGCCCCTTCCATTTTCCAATGTCATGGCCCCGTGCATCGGCCTATTGCAAGGTGCCTTGGCGCATCGCTTACAATCAATGTGACAGCACCCATGAATCAGCATAATGGAGTCCGAACGTGAATACTAAGCTCCGTCGCATTATCACGACCTCGCGATTCCAGCCGTTGCAACAAAACCTACAAATCAATTTACAGACACTTTGCATTCGCCAATCCCCGACGATGCTACGTTCACCCGGCGGCTGAGCAGGCACGGCTGAAAAAACTGATGCCGATTTACGCTCGATCCCCGCGCGCACGCAACGGAGGGTCACATCCAATGGCAAGAAGAGCGCTCATCCTAGTTGAAGGCCATCCAAGGGGCAACGGTCTGCTATACGTCAAAGCGGCCCAGCGTCTTGGTCTTCATCCCATTACCCTGTCGGCCGATCCAGCCCGGTACGACTATCTTGCGGCGGAAAGGACTGAGGCAATCCGTGTCGACACAGACAATCTCGATGCACTGATCCAGGAATGTTCCCGGCTGGGTGCGACCTATGACATTGCTGGCATCACCAGCGCCTGGGATCCGGTCTATGCGACAGTTGGCAAGCTCTGCGAACATTTCAGTCTACCAGGACCGAACGCCGCATCGGTTGAACGATGCTGCGACAAATTCGCTCAACGCCAACTCCTCGCGGAGGCCGGCATTCCAATGCCTGCTTATCGCTTGGCAACTAATGCGATGGACGTGGAAAGCTCTGCCGCGGAGATCGGCCTGCCAGTGATTCTTAAGCCAGCCGAAGGCAGCGGCAGCGTCGGTGTCCGACTGTGCCGCAATGTCGATGAGTTGGCCGAACATACGGCCTATCTGTTGGGGGAGCAGCGCATATCGGAATCTCCGCCGCGGATACTTGTCGAAGAATTCGCACAAGGCCCCTACTATTACGCCGACATAATGGGAGATGAGGTCATCGGGATTTATGCCGGTGAGTTCGGCCCCCAACCGCGTTTCGTCCTTCGTGAATTCACCCTACCGGCCCTGCTGACTGATGAAGAGCATGAGAGTATCGCCGATGTTTCGCTGAGCTGTTTGCGAGCTCTCAGCCTTGGCTGGGGCCCGGCCTGCATAGAATTCCGGTGGACGAAGCTTGGCCCAGTCGTCATTGAAGTCAATCCGCGTCTTGCTGGCGCGCCCGGTCCTCAACTGGTTCAGCTGACTTACGGGCTCGATCTCGTCACCGAGCACATCAAGCTTGTCATCGGCGACGAATGGAATTTGCGCAGAAGGCAGTCGCAGATTGCGGCTGCGCGAATCTTGGTTCCTGATCGCGACGGCAACCTCGATTGGATCGATGGCGACAGTCAGGCTGCTGCTGTACCAGGTGTTGCCGAGGTTAAATTCTATGTTGAACCTAAGACGCCGATCGTCAGGAAAGGCGATGTCCGAGACTGCATCGGACATGTCATCGCCGCTTCACCCAGCTTTGCTGAGACCAAGGCGATACTTCAGCGTGCCGTCGAGCTGATTGATTGGTCGATCACACCATTTCAACCCTAGCGAATAGGAATCGATGTGGCGTTGCCACGTTGTTTGAATGTGGCCGCGTGAGGCCGACACCGCGCTTTTCAGGCCAGCCGTGCACTCACGGCGTCCCACGCGGCCATGGCTTGGCGTCTATGGGTTCGAATTTGTGCTGCGGGGCGGTTGGTCTGGGATGGGACGAAGAGATTTCGAACGGCGGAGAAGATCGACACGAAATGCTGCAGTGAGCCGACCGACCGGAAACCCTGTCGCGTTCGTTCCCGCTTTCGAAACGGCAGCTAAGAATTCTCCGCCGGTTGTTCAAGCCTTGATGAAAGCTCGCATGCGCAGGCTGGATGCGAAGCAGCCGGGCTCGGGCCGCGACAAGGGTGCGGGTGAGCATGCTGTCGGGGCCCTTAACGCGCACTTCACGATAAAATCCCACTTCTGCGAGATGTGCCAAACCATCCGCGTCGTTGGCATCGGTTTTGTTGGGGGCCATGTCGAGCGCGGCCTTGGCATGACGGGCATCGATGCAGATCGCCGGCAAAACTTTCAGCGCACAGCGCATGATAAAACCACATCGACAGGGACGCGCGTGCCCGCGCGTCGAATTGAGATCGCCGTCTCTTTCGTCGAGACATCAAGGCCATCGAGGTGCCAGACATCGTCTTTCGTCGGCGCCTTGCGGCGTAAGCGACGCGCATAATCAGTGCCGTGCTTTCGGCACCATCGGCGGATGGTCTCATTAGGAAACGACGATCCCGCGATCGAGCAGCATTTCCTCGATATCGCATAGGCTCAGATTGAAGCGGAAGCAGAGGCCGGACAGCGCGGGCCACGGATAGCGGTGGTTCTTGTAGGTGGGTGCACTCACGGTCATGGGCGCGCTGTTATCTCAATTTCCTTATCGCTCAATCAATATGACAGTACCCATGAACAGCATATGGAATACAAACGGGAATACTGAGATCCTTCGCATTATCACGACCTCGCGACTCCAGCCGTTCAACAAAACCTACAAATCAATTTACAGACACTTTGCATCCGCCAATCCCCGACGATGCTACGTTCACGCGGCGGCTGAGTAGGCACGGCTGAAAAACTGATACCGATTTACGCTCGATCCGCCGCACGAAACACGACTTCGGAGATAGGAACCAATGGCAAGAAGAGCGCTCATCTTGGTTGAAGGCGATACATCGGGCAACGGTATCCTATACGTGCAAGCGGCCCAGCGACTTGGCCTTCATCCAATCACCCTGTCGGCTGATCCATCTCACTACGGCTATATTGCGTCGGAACGCATTGAGGCAGTTCGTGCCGATACAGACAATCTCGATGCACTGATCCGTGAATGTTCTCGGTTACAAACGACTTATGACATTGCCGGTATTACTGGTTTCGCCAGTCTGGGCGAGTCGGTCTATGCGATGGTTGCCAAGCTCTGCCGGCATTTCGGTCTACCGGGACCAGACCCCGTATCCATTGAACGATGCCGCGACAAGTTTGTTCAACGTCAGCTCCTAGCGGAGGCCGGCGTTCCAATACCCGTTTTTCGCCTGGCCGCGAATGCAACGGAGATAGAAGACTCTGCCGCCGACATCCGGCTACCGGTGGTTGTTAAGCCAGCCGTAGGCACCGGCAGCACCGGTGTCCGATTGTGCCGCAAAGTCGATGAGTTGGCCGAACATGCGACCCATCTGTTGGGGGGGCAGTGCATATCGGAATCTCCGCCGAAGATACTAGTCGAAGAATTCGCTCAAGGCTCCCATTACAGCGTTGAGGTAATGGGAAATGAGGTCTTTGGAATCGCTGCCGCTGACTTCGGCCGCCCACCTCATTTTGTCTGTCGTGAGTATATCTATCCAGCCGCACTGACTGATGACGAGCATGGGCGGATCGCTGATGTTTCACTGAGGTGCTTGCGCGCTCTCGGCCTTGGCTGGGGTCCAACGAACATCGATGTCCGATGGACGAAGCTTGGCCCAGTAGTCATTGAAGTCAATCCACGTCTTGCTGGCACGCCCACTCCTCAACTGGTTAAGTTGGCTTACGGCGTCGATCTCGTTACCGAGCACATCAAGCTTGTCATTGGCGATGAATGGAATTTGTGCAAAAGACATTCGCGCACTGCGGTCGCGCGGTCTCTTATTCCTGATCGTGATGGCATCCTCGATTGGATTGATGGCGGCAGTCAGGCGGCAGCTATATCAGGTGTCGCCGAGGTCAAATTCTATGCTCATCCCAAGATGCCGATCATCAGGAAAGGCGATTGGCGAGACAAGATCGGATATGTCACAGCCGCTTCACCCAGCCTTCCTCGGACCAAGGCGATACTTCAGCGTGCCGTCGAGCTGATCCATTGGTCGATCTCACCATTTCCGGCGGTTGGCGAATAGGAGCAATCTGCGGAGCGTTGTCACGTTGTTTAAAATGTGGCCGCGTGAGGCCGACACCGCGCTCCAAGCCGGCCGTGAACTCACGGCTTCCCACGCGGCCATGGCGGCAATCGCGCGTGATTCGGCAAGGAGTAGAGCGAGGTAAACGGCTGCTATGGCTATGGCTTACGGACCCATGATCGATCCCGAAATTTTTATGCCACTTCGTTTGGCGGATGAAGAAACGATGGCGACCTGTCTTGTGGTCACACATCTGGAGAGCAGGAAAAAGTGTGGGGTGTTTCCGGTAGTCCGAGAGAGAGCGGCGATAGATTTGTCGTGCCTCGCTCGTCTCCTATGGCATGATTGTCGACCTGCTCAGGGACGTGCTGCCGATCGACGCCAGGCTCAACCCGAAAACCGAGCGCAGTCATCTGCACCGTGTGGCGGAGCGTCTCGAATCCGAACTTGGCGATGAGAGGCCGAACTTCATCGACAGCTGTCCGCGCGACTGGAAGGCGCTGCCACTGCCGGAAGGCGAGATCGTCGCCGGCGTCGATGGCGGTATGTGCGCGACTGGACCGACAGGAAAAATCGTTTCGGGATTGGCAAGTCGCTGCCGCGCGACCGCAAAGACCGTTATATTGGCCTCGTGCAAAGCTTCGATACCAAGCCGAGACGCCGGCTGTGGGAACACCTGTGTTCACAAGGCCTGCAGTTGAACCAAGCCGTCACTTTCCTAACCGACGGCGGCGATGACGTTCGCAACCTGACGCCGAGATGGCCCCTACGCGGAGCATCATCTGGACTGGTTCCATATCACCATGCGCCTGACGGTGCTTGGCCCAAAGGTCTCATCCATCATGACCAGCAAGCCGGCGAGCGGATCGCCCGCAATCTGCTGCGGATCAAGCGGTACCACAGGCACGGCAATTCCCGCGCCGGCCCTGTTCTGGAGCCAGGACCTGGCGGATGACCCCTATGGACTCGAAGAAGACTGCACCTATCCCAACCTGAAGGCGTTCTCCCAGGCGGTTGCGAATTCTCCACCTACATCGAGCGCAACGCCCATCCGATCCCGAATTATGGCGAACGCTACCGTAATCGACGAGCACGCGAACCCTTGACGGTACGCTCCGCAGCCAATTCGAAACATGATATCCTGGGCTCGAGGCAAATGAGAACCAGACATCAACTCAAGCCGCGGCCGCCTGAATGGCCCCACACTTTTTCCTGCTCTCCTGGAAGCATTGCAAAAACACCGGAAAACGACGGGATCAAAGGTGGTTTCCGGCATTCTCCAATACTTCAAACCCGATGGGAATCCCTGAAACGCAAAGGGTCCAAGAGTTTTTCAGGGCGAACTAAGGGCGCTGCCACGAAGGACAAGGGTCCACCGTCTACGACACGACGATAACCATTGCATGCAAACCTGACCAAGGAAAGGACGCTGCTTGGCTTCAATTCGTCCTCAAACTTGTCGGAGGAAGCGATGGAAGATCTTTTGAGCGTTGATCCCTCGATGATCCTTTCGGAAGAGGGAAGTTCATCAGGAGCAACGTACCTCGCGCGCTTGAGGGTCTTGAGGCGGTTGATTTGGCCGTCGGCCTGGATCGTGTAGCCGAGCGCGCACCTCGGCAACGACTTCAAGTCACTTCGTTTTCAACAATATCGTTCTCTGGGTTCTTCGCTATCGCCCTCCGCGCTCGCCAGTGCTGTCGGAATATCTCCGGCCAGCAGCTTTTCCTTCGACAGCAGCCCTGCGTCCTCGAGCGCCTCGAAATCCGGCAGCTGGCGCAGCGTGTCGAGCCCGAACTGCACAGGAAAGTCTTCGTCGTCACATAGGTGTAGGGCGCACCGGGCTGCGGGCTGCGCGGACCCGAAGCGATAAGATCCTGCGCGCGCAGCACGCCGATTAGGTCACGCGACACCTCCTTGCCGAAAAAGCTCGACAGCTCGCCGCGCGTGATGGGCTGGAAATAGGCAATGCACATCAAAACGAGAGCCTCCGCCTGCGACAATTCTTTCGACCCCTGCCCCGCGGGGCTGCCGAATGCGGCGTGGATGACGTCTCCAAACGCCTTTTTGGGTGCTGCCAGCCGCCGGCGACCGACACCAGCTCGTGGGGGCGGCCGCGCAGCGCGTCGCGGATGTCGTCGATGATCATATCGATGTTTCAGCCTTTGCCGACAACGCGTGCGAGCACCTCGCGCGTCACCGTTTCGGCGGCGGCAAAGATCACCGCCTCCACGCGGCCCATCCACTCGCTCCAGCGCAATTCGGTGGGCAGGTGCTCGAGCTCGGTGTCAAACAGTGCCGGCTGATCGTTTGCCTTGCGGCGGGCGGACGCTTCGCTCATCGCTAAAGCCCAAACAGCCGGAACGTGGTGCGGCCGGAGAGCTCGCGCACGGCATCAAGTTGTTGCAGCCGCTCGAACAGGCGGCGCGCGGCAAAGCGCGACAGGTTTTTGGTCGTCAGCGATCCCGGGACGGCGTCTTCATTGAGCAGCAAAAAAATCACCTCGCCGGCGCCCTTGGCGCGCAATTTTGGCGCCACCGCCAGGAGTTTTTCGGCACGCCGCGCGAGCTCGGCGGCCAGCCGGCAGGCCTCCGCCGCCGCCTGCGCCAGCGCGACGCAAACCGCGCGCTCAAAATTTTGCTCCCCGGTTTTTTCTCCAGCCGCCTCCGGCGTCGCCGCGGTGGGCCGGACCAAAAACCTGCGCCATAATGAGCGGCAGCGGCCGCGGCCAGCGCAGCTTTTGCGCCAGCACCAGGTCGGCCAGTTACCAGGCGAAAATCTTGGAGTCGGGCCGCATGGCCACGACGTGAGCGGCGATCGCCGCGGCGGCGAACGGTGCTGGCCAAGCGCAGGTGCCAAGCGTCGCGCAAGGCGGCCGCTTCCTCGGCGCGGCCGGCAAGCCGCATGCTGGCGGCGGCGCAGTTGAGCGCCAGCCGCTGCCGCCACGCGCCGGTCCAGCTTGATTGCGCCCGCGCGAGCGTGTTGAGCGCGATCAAGGCGGCGCCGGCCTGAAAGGCCGCGTCGGCATCGTTTAGCGCGCCGCCAGGCGGCAGCGCCCAGGCCGGCACGGTCGGCGGCGCGGTGGGGGCGGGACCGGAGCTGGCGGTCGCGGGATCGAGGCGAATCAGGGGCGACATCGTCGATCTCGTCATGGAGATGGATCGGCCGACACCCCGTTTCCCGGCGCATGTCGAGGAGTTGGTGGAGAAGGCCAAGGGCTATGCCAACGCCGCCATTTCAGAAAACACGCGAGATGCCTACGCCAAGGATCTACGGCATTTTTCAGTCTGGTGCCAGCGCAACGGTTCGAGCCCCTGCCCCAGAGGTACAAATATCGGGCCCTATATCGGCGCCTGCGCCGCCGGCGATCCGAAACGCGGCCTGCCGTCGCTCTCCGTCGCCACGATCGAGCGGTGCCTTTCCGGCCTCGCCTGGAATTTTACCCAGCGCGGCCAGCTGATGGACCGCGCCGATCAGCATATTTCCATTATGCTTGCCGGTATCCGCAGAAAACACGTCAAGCCGCCACGGCAGAAGGAAGGCGGTCGTTGGCTACAACCCCGTCGCGATGATCGCCATCGTTCGGCTACGATTTGAGAGGCCTGCGTGACCGCCAGATCGTGACTTGATGACGGCAACCGCGGCCTTGCGCACGCCGCATCGGGAAGCAACCTACCGGACCCTGATCGGCTTGCTGGCCGTGACCGGAATGCGGGTTGGAGAAGCGATCGGCCTTGACCGTGACGACTTCGATGCGGTCGGCGGCGGCCTCACCATTCGGCACGGAAAATCCGGAAAATCCCGCGAGTTGGCGTTACATCCGAGCACTGTTGCAGCCCTCGGCGATTATCTGCGCCGAAGCGATCGACCCCGCCGCCCGCCGAACACGCCCGCCCTGTTCGTCTCGCCGGCCGGCACCAGGCTGCTCTATGTGAACGTTCAAAACACGTTCCAGAAGCTCGTCTGTCGCGTCGGCATCACCCCGCGCTCGGCAGGTTGCCGACCACGGCTCCACGACCTGCGGCACGCGTTTGCCGTTCGCACGTTTCTTGATGCTTATCGCGACGGCGGCGACCCGGGGCGCCGGCTTGCCCTGCTGTCGACCTATCTCGGTCACGTCGATCTGGGCAAGACGTACTGGTATCTCTCGGCGGCTCCGGAATTGCTGCAACTGGCCGGTGATCGTCTGGAACAACGGATCGGAGGCGGCGCATGACCGCCCCTCAGCGCGACCTTGCAGGCGTTCTTCACTGAACGCCTGATCCGGCAGCGGCAAGCCAGCCCGCATACGCTCGCCGCCTATCGGGACACCCTGCGGCTGATGCTGGTCTTCGCCGCCGCGCGGCATGGCACAGAACCTTCCAGGCTGGAGTTCAACGCCCTCGATGCCGCGTGTGTCGGCGACTTCCTCGATCACCTCGAGCGTCATCGGGGCAACAGCGCGCGGACCCGGAATGCGCGGCTTGCCGCAATCCGGTCGTTGTTCCGGTTCGCCGCCCTTCGTTACCCCGAGTACGCCGCGACAATCGAACGGGTGCTCGCCATTCCGCCTAAGCGTTTTGAGCGACGGCTTGTGACGTTCCTGACGGAGGAGGAACTCGATGTATTGCTGTCCGCCCCCGCGCGGTCGACCTGGACCGGGCGGCGCGACCACGCCTTGCTTCGGCTCGCCGCCCAAACCGGCCTGCGGGCGTCCGAAATGATCAGCCTTCACTGCGCCGATATCCATCTCGGTTCCGGCGCTCATGTCAGCTGTATCGGAAAGGGGCGAAAGCAGCGGATCACACCCCTTACCTCCAACATGGCCGCCGTGCTGCGCGTCTGGCTGGCCGAACGTGCCGGGCAGCCGGCCGATCCCCTCTTCCCTACACAGACCGGCAGGATGATCAGCCGCGACGCTCTCGAGCACCGGCTCGCGAGGTATGTCGAAATCGCCGCCAGAAACTGTCCGTCGCTGCAGCGGAAAAGGGTCACACTGCACACCTTGCGTCATACCGCGGCAATGCGACTGCTGCGTGCCGGCGTCGACACCTCGGTGATCGCGCTGTGGCTTGGCCACGAACAGATTGAGACCACCCACATCTACTTGCACGCCGATCTGGAGCTTAAAGAACGCACCCTGGCGAAAACCACGCCAGCCAACACGGCGCCAGGACGCTACAGACCGCCCGACAAGCTTCTCGCTTTCCTCGAGGCGCTCTGATTATGCCGACCCCATCGCAGCGATCACCGCCTCCGAAGCCGACATCCACCCCGAAGGTCGGCATAATCCGGACATCGGCATAATGGACGCGGCAGCGCTGCCAGGTGGCGCACAGCACCTTGGTGACGGCCGCCTTGATGCCTTCATGGGCATCGGAGACGACGAGCTTGACGCCGCGCAGGCCGCGGCTGGTCAGCTTGCGCAAGAACTCCGTCCAGATCGGCTCGGCCTCAGACGTGCCGACCTCCATGCCCAGTACCTCGCGCCGGCCGTCCGCGTTGACGCCGACAGCGATGATGACGGCGACCGAGACGATGCGGCCGCCGCGACGCACCTTCAGGTAGGTGGGTAGAGTAGGCGATGCGCGCCTTACCGCCTTTCGACGGCAGGTTTCACATCGCCTCTCGCCGAACCGGACGTGCGCCTTTCGTTACGCATCCGGCTCTCCAGAAGACATGGCAAAGTCAGGCGTTCCCATCCATGCTAGTCGGTACCGGCCAACGGGTGTCCAGCCAAGTAGGTATTGCTCAACAGGGCCGTCACGCCAGAGCCGTCTTGTGGGGCAGCGACTGCTGGGCTGTTTGGAGCCCCACAGTTCTCGCACCCCTGCTTTAGGGCGTTTCTTACTCAGCCAGCAGTACAGACGCAGACCAATATACCAGCCAAGGTTGACGAATACACGGCCTGCACCCACACAGTATCTGTAGTAGTTCGCCCATCCGCGCAGGATGGGATTGATCTCCCGAAGCTTATCGCCAAGACTGACGGAGATACTATGACGCTTTGTCAGTTGCTTGACTTTTCGACGCAGGTTGGCGGCTTTCGCCTTGGGGATTTCGACGCGTGGGCCGTAGCCATAGCGGCTATCCCAATGCATGCCGAAGCGGAATCCGAGGAACTCGAACCCTTCCGTCATGGCCGTCACTCTCGTCTTCTCCGGCGACAGCTCGAGACCCATGGTCCGGTGCAGGTATTCCGCCAGCGCCGATTTCTCTGCGATAGCATCCTCCCGCGTTCCCGAGACCAGGACCACGAAGTCATCATAGCGCACGGGTAAGAACACACACCGACCGGCGATTCGATCGGTGTCCCGTGCACTCTTTGCTGCCTTCACCCCATTGCTCTTACGACGAGCTTGGGTCTTGGTGCGGTGGTAGGTCCACCGTTCGTACCGCTATGGGTCGCTCCATTTGCCTGCGCTGCTTCGGCCATTCAATGTGAACGCTGATTGACTGGAAAGGTCGGCGTCTACGATGCGGCGTAGCCGGTGTGGTTGCGGCCCACCGACTTCACGCGCGCTTTGATATCAGCATAGAATCCTGCGCGTCGCCGAGCGTCTGATGTGCCGTAAATATCGCCTCGGCATAGCCTTGCAAATGACCTTCCATGATCACCTAGGGCGAACTGAGGCTGGCTCCTCGGTGCCGTCGGGACTTTTGAAACAAAATACCATTGAGCCATACTAGAATTCGTGTCTGTTATAGGTCAATAGGATTGGATTCGGGCAATATTGAACTATGTCATTCCTCTTACAGGGGAACGGATCGTGATCGCCTGTCGCTCTGTATTCATTGTCATTCTGACCACAAAAACAGCTCTAGGAGGAGACATCCCCATGGGTGAACAACGTGCCGTCGCTGTCATTGGCGGGGGCGTAATTGGCGTGAGTTGCGCGCTCATGCTCGCGCGCGAAGGACACCGTGTCACCCTGATCGAGGAGGGTCGCATCGGTCATGGTTGCTCTTGGGGCAATGGCGCCCAATACAATGCGGGATCATCTTTCCCCATGGCTCATCCGGGTGTCGTGTGGCGTGCACTGCGCTGGCTCGCCGACACTAACGGCCCGGTGCGCCTCGCCCCGCGAGAACTACCCCGCACCCTTCCATGGCTCTTCCGCTTCCTGCTAACCGGCCGCCGGGACGCCTGGGAGGCCGCCTATGCAGCTTTGCACGCTCTCCATGCCCCTTGTGCGGAGCTTTATTGTAACATGCTCGGCGACACTGAGTGGAAACGGGTATTCAGGCCGAACGGCGCCCTGCATGTCTGGCGCGATGTTTCACCTGGCGCGCTCGACGGGCTTGTGGACAGGTTGCGGGCTGAGCATGGTGTGGCGTTCGAGAGGCTCAAGTCGGACGAGGTGCGCGAGTTGGAGCCCGGCTTGTCCCGGGACTACCAGCGCGGGATTTTCTTTCCCGGCGGCGGTAATGTGACCTCGCCGCTAGCGCTGGTGGAGGGCCTGATGGGACGGGCCGCAGCATTGGGCGTTGCTAGTCGCACGGCACGGGTCCTGGCTATCGAGCCCGGCATCGACGAGGTAACGTTGCAGACAAACACAGGGCCTCACCGCTGCGAGATCGTGGTCATTGCAGCGGGCATCGCCAGCCGGGATCTGGCCCGGTCCCTCGGAATTTCTCTGTCGTTGGCCAGCGAGCGTGGCTATCACATCACTGTGCCGGGCATTTCCAGCGTCATTAGTCGCCCCGTAACCGACGCCGCGTCGGCCTTCGTCGCCACGCCTCTGGAAGAAGGGCTGCGCATCGTGGGCATCGCGGAGTTCGATACACCCGATGCGCCGCGCGATCCAAAGCAGAGCAACAAGCTGGTGGCGTACGCCCACGCAATGTTGCCAGACCTGAGAGTAGGCGAGGTGAACCACTGGATGGGCGTAAGACCGTCGACGCCGGACAGCCTGCCGATCATCGGTCCCCACCCCGATCATGCCAACATCCTGTTCGCGACTGGCCATGGCCACATGGGAATCAGCGGCGCTCCCATGACAGCGGCGATCATCTGCGACTTCGTCGCGGCTCGCACACCCCGGCGCTCCTGCGCTCCTTACCGCGTGCGTTAGGTGGCAAATTTTATCTGTCGGTAGCTTTTCAAGTTGTCCGGTTTTGGTAGCACATCATTTGTCCGCTTCAGTTTTGCGTCGAAGCGGTTCACGCGGCTTGCCCTGTGCGGCAGGTTTCTTGGATTGAGGCGCCGTCAGGCATGTATCGAGCAATGCGGCGAGGGCCATGGAAGACCGCGAGCGTGCCATCCGGGTAGTGCCTGATCTTGACCGTGGCTTTGACGAAGTGATGTCTGATCGGGCTCTGCGGCAGCTGCAATCGCAGCCGGGCGAAGGCGATCGTGTTGTCGCGGGCAACGACGCGCTCCTCCTCAATGCACAGGATCTGACCCAATTGTTGCGGGTCGGCGGCGACAAAGGCGCTGTCTTCGACCGCGGCCGGCCTGGCGAAGCGGGCATTGTGAGCTGTGCGATCAAGCTTGGCGGCCTGGATATCAGCAATGCCGGCCAGTGACAGTCCTTAGGCAGCCGATCCTGCAAAGTGGAGAACATCCGCTCGGAGCGGCCCCTGGCTTCAGGCGAATAGGCCGGGATATGCTCGATGCCCAGTTGCAGCAACGGCCGCCCGACCTGGGTCAGCCGGCTCTTGTCGACCGCCTCGCCGGCCTTGAGCGTCACGAAAAGTGGCTGCCGCGATCGGTGTAGAAGCTCGACGGCAGTCCCTTGGCGACCAAGGTCTCCAGAAGTCCCTGAAAGCTCGACGCCGTGCCTTCCTCCTCGATCAGGAAGGCTGAATAGAGCGTGCTCGTCGCGTCGTCCATCGTCACGATCAGATCCAGCATCGGCTGGCCTTCCAGCCAGGCATACCGGCTGCCGTCCTGATGCAGCAGCATCCCCTCGCACGGCTGCCTTTCCCGCTTGCGCCGGTGAGCGCCGCGCCGCTTGGCCCGTCCCACCAGGCCCGCCGCGTGAAGCTGCGTCTTGATGAAGGTGTAGCCCCAGCTGAAGTCGTGATCGCGCAGCAGGTGCTCGTGGAAATGCTTCACATTCCATCCAAGGTAGCGATGACGATAAAGCTCCAGCATCTCTTCAATCGCTTCCGCAGGCACCCGACGCGTCGAAATCTTGCCCAAACGCCGGTCGAGCAACCCAACTTCCCCAGCCTCTTCGTAACGGTCGCGGTAGCGGCGAAATTGCCGCTCCGACATGCCCAGCAACTCGCCTGCCTCCATCATCGAAAGATCGCCGCCTTCCCAGCGGCTCAAAACATCCAGAAACTTCTGCATTCTCCGGTCCTGTAGCATGCTGTCCGTTTGATCCCCAGCCTCCATGCGCTGGTGATAAAACCGGACAACTCACGTGCTACCTAATCCGGACAACTCATCTGCTTACGACAGGCGGCAAATTTTATCTTGCGCCGTGCTTCAAAAATGATATAGTGCATTCAATAAAATGACATAATCCAATGAGCGGAACGTACTTCAAATGGATCGTCGGCAAGGTCTTAAGAAGCCGCCAGGTAGTGATTGTCTACAGGCCGGCGATACGCCAGTAGGGGCACAAGCGCCCGGATCAGTGAAACAGACCGGCTCGAACGATGCCTTTGTGAAATTTTCCGGCATTCAGAAGACCTACGACGGCGAGACACTCGTCGTTAAAAATCTCAATCTGGACATCGCCCGGGGTGAGTTTTTGACCATGCTGGGGCCCTCCGGATCCGGCAAGACGACGACCCTCATGATGCTCGCGGGCTTTGAGGTGCCTACCCAGGGCTCTATTCTTCTGGAGGGGCGGTCGATTGACGGCACGCCGCCGCACAAGCGCGACAGAGGAGATACGCCACAAGATCTTGTCGATGGGCGCCGCGACGATCGACCGCTTGCTCCAGATGCCGCGTCGAACGCATTCATATCAAGAATGAAATCTATTCGCGAAAATCTAATATTTGAAGTTATTCAGCTGCGCCTGATAAAATTAGCTAATAAAAGGCGAGGAACGCCGATGCAAGGCACGTCCGCAGGTCAGGAACCTGCACCCCTGTCTCGGGGCGCCCGGAACCAAGCAGACAAACTCGCGCAATTGGAGGATCGATGACCACACCACAACACGGTTCGCGACACGGTGTTCTGCAGCACGCCGCCTCGGCCTCACCGCTTATTGCCGTCTCGGCGGATGTTTGCGAGTTGTATAAATATCTTTGGCACGCGGCGCCCCAACAGTATCTTGAGGCGGCGCTCGCCGGGGCCGGTGTGTTTCCTCTAGTAGTCCCGTCCCTTGGCGACCGGCTCGACTTCGACCAACTCTTCGCAGCTGTAGATGGCGTGATGATTACCGGCTCGGGGTCGAACGTCCATCCCTCGCTTTATGGCGGTGATGCGAGTGAAGCAAACGGCCCTTATGACACAGCGCGGGATTCAACCACCTTGCCGTTGATCCGAAAGGCGATCGACCATGGCGTGCCGCTGCTTGCCATCTGCCGAGGTCTTCAGGAAATGAATGTCGCACTCGGCGGCACGCTGGCAACTGAAATCCAGGAGCGGCCCGGCACGCTTGACCATCGGGCGCCCCCGAGCGATAGTCGCGATGAGCGGTTTGCCATCTGCCAGACTTTGATGGTCAAGCCCGGTAGCTACCTCTCAGGCGTGCTCGGCGCAGTGGAAATCAGGGTGAATTCCCTTCACCGTCAGGCAGTCGACCGACTGGGGACGCAGCTTGAGGTCGTAGCGGTGGCTGACGACGGAATTGTGGAGGCGGTGTCGGTGCGAGATGCTCCGGGTTTCGCCGTCGGCGTCCAGTGGCATCCCGAATATTGGGTAAAATCCGACGAACCATCCGCGCGCATTTTCCGGGCGTTCGGAGATGCGGTTCGTGCCCGCGCGTCGACGCGGATCGGCCTAATGAGAGCCGCAGAATGATTCCCAATGCTGCCCCGTGGTTCGGCGGTATTAGACCCACGTCGCAACAGACTATCAGTATTGGGCATCGTGGGGCCTACCGCCATAGAGAACAAGATGAAGCCGAATATGGGATCGGCTAGTGGGTGAATCTGGGTCGTCTCGAACTGGACTGTATAGGAGCGCAAATACCTGAACGGTGTTGCTCGAACTCGAACCACCTTGGAAAGGTACAGAGGAGCTTTGGAATCATCAGTTCAAGCCAAGACTTCGGAAGTCGTTTTGGAGGTCTCTGACCTTCAGGCGGTCTTCTGGTCTCGCAGAGCCAGAATCTATGCGGCCAACGGCGTGAGTTTCCACCTCAATCGCGGTGAGGTCCTGGGAGTGGTGGGTGAAAGCGGCTCGGGCAAGAGCGTCACGATGATGTCAATCGTGAAGCTGCTGCCGACACCACCAGCGGAAATCGTGTCTGGAAGTGTGCGTCTCGGAGGTCGGGATCTCCTGTTGCTCGACGCGGACGAAATGCGAATGGTTCGCGGCGGGGAGGTCGGGTTCGTCTTTCAGGACCCGATGACCTCCCTCAATCCGGTCTTCACGGTCGGCTATCAACTGATGGAGCCCTTGCGCAAACATCTCGGGCTCGGCAAGGCGGTAGCGCGCAAGCGCGCGATCGAACTGCTCTCGCTTGTCGGCATCCCCTCGCCGCAGGACCGGATAAACGACTACCCGCACCACTTTTCCGGCGGAATGCGCCAGCGGGTGATGATTGCCATCGCGCTCGCCTGCGACCCAAAGGTGCTCATCGCCGATGAGCCTACGACCGCGCTCGACGTAACGATCCAGGCTCAGATTCTGGAGCTCGTCAAGAAGCTGCGCCAGGAAATCGGCATGAGCATTATCTGGATCACGCATGATCTCGGTGTGGTTGCCGGGATCGCCGACCGGGTGATGGTCATGTACGGCGGTCTTATTGTCGAGACCGCCGCTGTCGACGATCTCTATACAAATCCCCGTCATCCCTATACCCGGGCGCTTCTGGAAACCTTGCCCCGGGTCGATATGGCGGGGCAGGAGCGAC
>NZ_RZOJ01000350.1:0-6329 GCF_003998845.1 Mesorhizobium sp. M4A.F.Ca.ET.022.05.2.1
GAGCCTCGTGGAAGCCGCCATGCACATCGTCGACACCTGCAGTGGACCACAGCGGCAGCGTCTCGTTGAAGAGCCAGTGCTCGACGCGCTTTCGCCATGATCCGCTGATTATGACGCGGTCTTCCGACGCCGTGAACTTCGTCTCGAGGCGTCCGCTCTTCTCTAACTGTTCGACAACCTTCTTCACGTTCTGGCTGTGGGTGACCGGAGCGACGAACACTGCGTCCGGGGTCGCCACCACCGCCACATCCTTCATTCCGATGACGGTCAGCAGCCTGCCCTGGCTTCTGAGGTAGGAGCTGCCGCAATCCATGGCGACGACGTCGCCCGCTACGACATTTCCGTCGCGGTCCGTCGGGCTGGCTTCGAGCAGCGATTGCCACGAACCAAGGTCGTTCCAGCGGAAGGAAGCCGTAACCATCGCGATACCGCGTGCATGCTCCATGACCGCGTAGTCGATCGATGTCGACGGGACGGTCGAGTAGAAGCCCTGAGGCAAATAAATGCCTGAGAGGTCGGCCCGTGCGGTCTTATGGGCCCGTTCCGCAGTGTCCCAGATGTCCGGCCGGAGGTCGAGAAATGCCTTCCGCATCGTGTCGGCACGAAACAGAAAGATGCCGGCGTTCCAGTAGAACCTTCCCGAAGACACATATTTGCGGGCCGTCTCGATATTGGGCTTTTCGACAAAGTGCGAAACGGCGGCCACTCCGTCACCATTTGCCGCAACCTTAACCTTTATGTAGCCGTACCCTGTTTCGGGATGCGTCGGTTTGATGCCGAATACCACAATGCTTCCTGAATCCGCGGCAGGCATGCCCGCTTCGACGGTTTCCCAGAATTGCTTTTCGGTCGATATCTCGTGGTCGGAGGGCACCACCAGTACAAGCGCGTCGACGCCATGTTCGGAGATTGTCTGCAGGGTGGCTATTGCGACCGCCGCGGCCGTATTGCGTCCGATGGGCTCGAAAATCGGTCTGCCGCCGTTCAGGCCGAGCGCACCGATATCCGAAATGACGCGGTCGGCATGCCGTTCCGAAGCTATCAGGTAGATCGGCGCCTCACCGTCCGGCCGCATCTTGAGGCGTCGAACAGTTTTTGCAAGCATCGAGCCGTCGCCCGAAAAGTCATGGAATTGCTTGGGATTGTCTTCGCGCGAGAGCGGCCACAGCCGTGATCCGACGCCCCCGCTCATGACAAAACTTACGATCCGGTCCGGCATGCTCCAGTTCCTCTCAGAAAGTCTGGTTGTAGGCTCCGACTTCTGGATTGCGGCGCAGCACGGGATCGAGAGCCTCGAACATCTCGCGACGTCGCTCCGGCGACAGCACTGGTCTCGAAGGCGAATGTGTTCGGTCTGGCTTGGCCGACTACGTTCAGGGCCACGGTTTCCCCTCCGCACATGCGGGGGCTGATCCTAGCACGCAGCCGTGCCCAAGAGCCCTTGATGAATTGGGGGTAGCCCTAAAGCCCTGATTTCTCACCCACCTATCCAACAGGAGCATGTCCGCCGCCAGCGCAGAGGGGTGTCTCGTGCGTTCCTGCCGGACGAAGGGCGTTTCGGGCGCCTGGCTAGCTCCGGCAAACAAGCGTCAATTCCGGCTCGGATCGCCTTGGCGCGCTCTTCCTGGCGACTGCTGTTTCTTCATTGTTACCCGACGCCACGTGGCTCGAGTTGACAATGGCAGGGACAAAGGTTCGTCGGCTGGAAGCCTGCCCTTTTACCGCTCGTGCAATGATTCCTGCTTGGTTTTCGCCAGCGGCGAGAGGAAATAGCCAATGATACTGCGCGTGCCAGTCTTGATCTCGACCGTCACCGCCATACCCGGACCGAGCTTGACGAGCTTGTCATCCACCTGCATGTCCGTACGGTCAAGTGAAACGCGCGTGGCATACTGCAGTTCCTGATCTCTCGGCTCACTGTCGCTCTGCGCTGCGCCCAACGCGCGGTCGTTCGACGCGCTCTGCTGCCTGTCGCGAACTATGGCGTCGGATGACACGCTGAGCACTTCACCATGAAGAAGCCCGTAGCGGGTGAAGTTGAATGTGTCGACTTTGATTTCCGCCTTCTGTCCCGGATGGACGAAACCGATGTCTCGGTTGGAGAGCATGGCCTCGATCTCGAGATGGCTCTCACTCGGAACCACCACGGCGAGTGGCTGAGCAGGCGTCACCACACCTCCCACCGTATGAACGGCGAGTTGCTGCACAACGCCATCGACCGGCGCGGTCAATTGTTGGAGCTTCGTGCGCCGCTCTGCCTTGATCACTTCCTGCCCGGTGCTCGCAGCTCTCTGCTCGGCTTTTGCGAGTGCCTCATAGGTCGCGCGCCGGTACTCCGCGGCGGTCTTTTCCCTCGTTTCCTTCAGCAACGCGATGGCTGCGTCGGCTTCGCGCAGCCGGCTCTGCTGCAGGTTGAGATCCTGCTGAAGGCCTACCAGTTCCTGATACTCGGAGAGATAGACGACCTTCGAAGCAAGTGCCTTGTCGACGAGGTTCTTTTGAATGTCGACCCGCTCCTGCAGCAGCGGTATCGTCGCCTCGAGCTTCGCGCCGCTCGCCAAAGTGGTCGATCGTTCCGCCTCTTTCTGGGTTTGCTCGCGATCGATCTCGGCGAGCTTGGTGTTCTGTTCGGCGAGCTGACTGACAAGAAACTGACGGTGCATCTCGATCTCCGCCGCGCTTGCCCCCTGCGGCGGTCGGAAGGCCACAAGCGGATCCTCCGCGAGCGCCGCGCGCAGCCGTGCGACGTCGAGTTCGGCCGAAAGGAGATCGCTTTTCTGGCGCTCCTGGTCGGCGTCCGTCATGGTCGGGTCGAGCTCGATCAGGACGTCGCCAGCCTTCACGCTCTGACCATCGCGCACGTTGATGGCGCGCACGACGCCGGTGTCGAATGGCTGGATCAGCTTGGTGCGCCCGTCTGGCACGATCTTGCCCGTCGCCGTTGCGACGATATCGACGCTGCCCAGCGACGCCCACACCAGCGCGAAGCAGAAGACCGCGATGATACTCGCCCCGATTGCGCGCCCGATCGGCGACGGCGGCGATTCGGTGATTTCGAGCGCCGCCGGCAGGAACGCAACTTCGTGCTCGTGGCGACGAGGATTGACTCTCGGAAACTCGACGATGTTTTGGCTAGCGGACTTCATGAATGCCGGCCTGCAGATAGTGGAGGTTAGCGTAACGCCCGTTCGAGCGGATCAGGTCATCATGGGTACCGTCCTCGACGATGCGGCCATGCTCGATCGTGATGATCCGGTTCGCGTGACGCACAGTCGAGAGCCGATGCGCGATGACGAAGACGGTCCGGCCGGCAGAGATTCGTGTCATGTTCTGCTGAATGGCGCGTTCGCTTTCGTAGTCCAGCGCGCTGGTCGCCTCGTCGAGGATGAGGATGCGCGGATCGGTGATGAGTGCCCGCGCGATTGCGACGCGCTGGCGCTGTCCGCCAGAAAGACTGCTGCCGCGTTCGCCCACGATAGTGTCATAGCCCTCGGGCAGTTCCAGGATGAAATCGTGAGCGCCAGCGAGCGACGCCGCTGCAACGACGCGCTCCATAGGCATAGCCGGATCGGCGAGCGCGATGTTTTCGCGAATGGATCGGTTGAAGAGTACGTTCTCTTGCAGGACGACTCCGATCTGGCGGCGAAGCCAGGTCAGGTCGACCATCGCCAGATCGACGCCATCGACCAGCACGCGTCCGCTCTCCGGCACATAGAGCCGCTGTATCAGCTTGGCGATGGTGCTCTTGCCGGAGCCCGAGGAGCCCACGATGCCGATGACCTGACCGGGCTCGACGCTGAACGACACGTCGTGCAGCACCTCGGGGCCGTCGACTCGGTAGCGGAAAGTCGCATGCTCGAATGTCACCTGTCCGCGGATCGCCGGCAGTGTGGCGCGGCCAGGATTGAGGCTTGGCTCGGGAATGGTGTTGAGGATATCGCCGAGACGATCGATCGACAGGCGGGCCTGATGGAAATCCTGCCAAATCTGCGCGAGCCGCAGCACCGGCATGCTTACGCGGGATGCCAGCATATTGAATGCGACGAGTTCGCCGACGGTCAGGTCGCCACCGATCACGAGCTTGGCACCGAAGTACAGGGTTGCGGCGACGACCAGCTTGTTTATCAGCTGCACCGCCTGGCTCGCCGTATTGTTCAGGCTGAGCACGCGGAAGCTTGCGGTCACATAGGCGGCGAGCTGCTCCTCCCAACGTCGCTGCATCTGCGGCTCGACCGCCATGGCCTTCAGCGTTTCGACGCCCGTGACGGTCTCGACCAGGAAAGCTTGATTCTCCGAGCCGCGATCGAACTTCTCATCAAGGCGCCGGCGAAACAGCGGCGCAGCTCCCGCAGAAATACCGATGTAGAATGGGAACGACGCCAGAACGATCAGCGTCAACGAAGTCGTGTAGTAGAACATCACCGCGAGGAAAACGACGGTGAAGACGAGATCGATGACAAGCGTGAGCGCCGAGCTCGTCAGGAACTGGCGGATATTCTCGAGCTCGCGGACGCGTGCGACCGAATCCCCGACGCGGCGCGTCTGGAAATATGCGATTGGCAACGCCAGCAGGTGACGAAACAGCCGGGCGCCGAGCTCGACGTCGATGCGGTTCGTCGTATGCGCGAACAGATAGACGCGCAGCGTGCCAAGGACGGTTTCGAAAACCGTCAGCGCGACGAGACCGGTGACCAGAACATCAAGCGTGCTCATGCTTCGATGCACGAGCACCTTGTCGATGATCACCTGGAAGAATAGCGGTGAGAGAAGGGCAAAAACCTGAAGGAAGAATGACGCGACCAGCACTTCGCTGAGAAGATGGCGATACTTGTGGACCGCGCCGAGAAACCAGCTGATATCGAACCGTCGAGAGAGATCCGTCAGGGGCGCGCGCCGGGTCATCAGGATGATGTCGCCGTCCCAGATGGCCTCAAGGTCGGCCTGGGTCATTGTAATGGGTTGCGGCGACGACGGGCGCTGAACGAGGAGCTTGTCGTCGACGACTTTGCCGAGGATCAGGAATCCACCGTCCCGAAGCACGGCGATTCCCGGCAACGGAGTAACCGCAAGCCGATTCCACTTCGTCCTCTGTGCCTGGGCTTTGAGTCCGAAATCCTTTGCACAGCGCAGGACTTCGGTAACACCCACGCGCGCCGCGCCCATCCGATGCCGGATCTGGTCCGGGTCGGCCGCGATGCCATGGCAACGCAGCAATATCGCCAAGGCAATGAGCCCTGAGTCATCGTCGCTCTCAGATGCGGTGCTCGTCGCCTCGGCGGCCGTATCGCGTCGATCGGCGAAACGCGGGCGCATCACGGTATCGCGGGCGCGCCGCAGCAGATCACGACCGCGCATACCCATGCCAGCAAGGGTATGAAGCGCCCGCTGCGCGACGTTCTGTGATCCGGCCAGGATCAAACGGCCATCCCAGATTGCTTCCAATTCCGCGCGCGTAATCCGCTTCGGCCCCGACGAGTGTGGATGCAGCACAACCGCGCCGTTGTCGTCGGCCTTTGCGAGAAGCAGAAATCCGCCATCGTGCAACGAAGCGATGCCGGGCAGCCGAACGCTCGAAAGACGGTTCCAATGTGCCTTGCGCGCGCCGACCTTAAGCCCGAGCTCGCGGGCGCAGCGAAGCATCGCGCGGATGCCGATTGCACCGCCGTCGCCATAGCGATCGCGGATCTGGTCGGGCTTGGCGTCCACGCCATGAAAGCGCAGGAACAGGGCCAGGGCTCGAAGTCCATGGTCTGCTGCGTAGGCATTCTCGTTTTGTATCGCCATTTTGGCTAACCCTTGCGGAAATACGTCCGCGTTCGATCTCCCCCTGGCATTCACAACCTTGACGGTGCTGCACCCAGGGGCGGAAGCCCCTGGGTGCGGAGGCGATCAATGGTGCGGTCTGGTCATGTACGTGTCGTGATCCCAGCTGGCTCCATTCGACAAGACAGCCACGATCTGACCGGAATCGACCCGGCCGGATTTGCCGGCCAGATACTGGTTCAGCAGCGCAAAACTCTGGCTTGCCAGGGACGCCCTGGCCGTGCCGGTCGCAGTCGGATGATCCGCCGCGGCAAGGCTATGCGGCGCCCAGGTCCTAGCGCCGCCGGCGACCAGGTCCCTTTGCTCGTGCAGCAGCGCAGGGCCCCGGGTTGCCAAGGACTCTAGCGACGTTGTGGCGGTCGCGGGCCGAGGATCCACTACGGTGATGCTCTGCGGCGAGGCTGTCGTGACGGCGCCGGTGACCGGGTCCTTGGTCGTTGCCGTCAGCGTGAGCGTCGCCACCGGATGAGCCGCGCCCTTGTAGTTCGATTGCAGCGTCAATCCGC
>NZ_RZOJ01000351.1:0-6313 GCF_003998845.1 Mesorhizobium sp. M4A.F.Ca.ET.022.05.2.1
GCGTCGACCTCGCCCAGCGCCACGCCCGAATCGGCAAGGGCCGCCTCGACGATGCCGTCGAGCGCCTCGACATGGGCGCGCGCGGCGATTTCCGGCACGACGCCGCCGAACGCGGAATGCTCCTCGATCTGGCTGAGCACGATGTTGGACAGGATTTCGGGCGCGGCGCGGCCATCCAGCGCCACCACGCTGGCCGCCGTCTCGTCGCAACTCGTCTCAATGCCCAGAACGCGGATCAATTGGTCGCTGTCCTCGAAGATTGTGTCGCCGGAGGTCTGTCGATATTCAGGTGATGCCGGCCTGCAAATGGCGGGTTCCTGCGCTTCCGGTGCTCACGTACTTCAAGTACGCTCCGCTCCGGTTCTCGGAACCCACCATTTTCGACCCGGCCTGACCTGAATCTCGGCAGACCTCAGCTTGCCGGGGGTTATCACGGACCGCGCGCCATGCAAACAACCTTGAAAATCGGAACACGCGGCAGCCCGCTGGCGCTTGCCCAGGCGCATGAGACGCGGACGCGGCTGATGGCGGCGCACGGCCTGCCGGAAGAGGCGTTCGAGATCGCCGTCATCTCGACCAGCGGCGACCGCATCCAGGACCGGCCGCTGTCGGAAGCCGGCGGCAAGGGCCTGTTCACCAAGGAGATCGAGGAGGCGATGCTCGCGGGCAGGATCGACATCGCCGTGCATTCCTCGAAGGACATGCCGACGGTTTTGCCGGAGGGGCTCGAACTCTGCGCCTTCCTGCCGCGCGAGGACGCGCGCGACGCCTTCATCGGCAGAGCGGCGAAAACGATCGCCGAATTGCCCCGGGGCGCCAGGGTCGGGTCGTCCTCGCTCCGGCGCCAGGCGCTGATCCGGCGCATGCGGCCGGATCTCGAGGTGGTGATGTTCCGCGGCAATGTGCAGACCAGGCTGCGCAAGCTGGACGAGGGCGTCGCCAACGGCACAATCCTCGCCTATGCCGGGTTGAAACGGCTCGGGCTGGAGCATGTCGTCACCGACCTGATGTCGCTCGAAAAATTTCCGCCGGCGCCAGGGCAAGGCGCGATCTGCATAGAAAGCCGCATCGGCGATGCCGAGGTCGAGAGGATGCTGGCGGCGATCCATGACGCTCCGACGGGCCAGGCGCTGGCCTGCGAGCGCGCTTTCCTGGCGGCGCTCGACGGTTCCTGCCGCACGCCGATCGCCGGCCATGCGACGATTTCGGGCGACAAGCTCTCCTTCGCCGGATTGATCATCGCGCCCGACGGCGCGCAGTCGCATGAGGTCAGGCTGGATGGGCCGGCGCGGGATGCCGCCCGGATCGGCACGGAAGCCGCCAGGGAGGTGCGGGCCAAGGCCGGCGAATCCTTCTTCGAAGGCTGGGCCTGACATGCTCCGCGTTCTGGTGACGCGGCCGAAACCGGGCGCCTCGCGTACCGCACAACGGCTTGAGGAGATGGGTTTTCAGCCGATCCTGCTGCCGTTGACCGAAACGGTGGCGCTGCCGGCCAAGGCAAGCGAAGCGCGGAAGGATGCTATGGCGGTCGCAGCTACCAGCGCCAACGCTGTGCGCCACGCGTCGCGGGAGCTCATCGCCGCACTGGCTGCCTTGCCCTGCCATGCCGTTGGCAAAAGGACTGCGGAAGCGGCGCGCAAGGCAGGCTTCGTGTCGGTGAGCGAAGGCCCCGGCGATGCCGTGGCGCTGGCCGATGCGATCGCCGGCGGCTCTCCGGCAGGGACGATCGTCTATCTCTGCGGCCGCGTGCGCTTTCCTGCCTTCGAGCAGCGCCTCTCGGCGGCCGATATTCCGGTCCGCGCCGTCGAAACCTACGATACGGTCGCGCTCGACTATTCCGACGCGGATGTGGTTGCTCGGCTGTCCGGCGGGCCGGTCGATGCGGTCCTGCTCTATTCGGCCAAAGCCGCCCTGGCGATGCAGGTCCTGATCCGGCGGCCGGCGCTCGGCGATCATTTTGAAAAGACCAGATTTTTCGCGCTGTCGGGACGTATCGCCGCAGCGCTCGACGGCGTCGCTCCCGAACGGGTTCGCGTCGCCGGGGAACCGCAGGAAGACGCGCTGATCGGGCTATTGCTGGCCGGACGCTAAGCAGATTCCGAAAAGTGTCACACGGTTTTCCGACAAGAATCTGCGACAAGACAAAATGCCTAAGCAGGCATTCGTTGGCTTGCCAAGGAATGCCTGCTTAGGGTCTGTGTCATCACGCCGCCCCTTTTCACCGCTTGGTGATGTGCTAGAGCATCCTTCAGCTCTAGACCCTTTGAACCATCCCAAGCCAATTTGCGGAGCCCAAGCAATGGTCAAGACGCCGAAGATGCGACATTCGAAGAGCCGCCGCGAGCCGGTGACGATCGAACTCGAGCCCGGCGCCGTCTCGCGCATCGTCGAGGAGGATGCTGCGAAGACTGTCGAGGCCGAGGCGGAGGAAGCCGCAAGCGCTTCGCAACCCGAGGCCCCGGCGGAGCCGGTGCATGCCGACCAGGTCGATCATGAGCCCTGGGAGCACAGCGACGCCGCAGCGCAGGCCGGAACGGAAGACGCCGCCGCCAAGGGCTCGGATGAGGCGGAACGCCCCTATCCGGCTGGGTCCGACCTGCCGCCGAATCAGACGCACGCTTCCGACTACAGTTTCGAGGATGCCTCGGCCAGGGCGGCCGCCGAAGACGCGCCGAAAGCAACCCGCGCGAGGGAGGACTATATGGCACCGCAGCCGAAACGCGGCGGCCTCAATGGCATTGCCGCCGGCGTGATCGGCGGCGTCATCGCGCTGGCCGCAGCCGGCGGCCTGCAGTTCGCCGGCCTCATCGGCGCGCCGGGGTCGGGCGGCGTCTCGCTCGACGGCGTCAATGGCGAGATCGCCACGCTGAAGAGCGAGATCGCGGGCTTGAAGCAAGCGGGCGGCAATGGCGATGCCGCCAAGGTCGACGGGCTGTCGTCGGCGCTGGATCAGGTCACGAGCGATGTCGCGGCACTGAAATCGGCGGTCGAGCAAGGCGGCGCCGGTGACGGGGCCGGGGTAGCGGCACTTGGCGACAAGCTCAAGCAGGTCGAGACGGCGATCGCCGACCTGCAGAAGGCCGGCAGTGCGGCGCCGGTCGATCTCGGGCCGCTCAATGAAAAGCTCGCCGGGCTGGACGCATTGGTGAAATCCGCCGGCGAGGCGGCGAAGGCGCAGGACGGCCGGCTGGCGGCGCTGGAGCAGTCGGTGTCGCAGCTCTCCGGCAAGGTCGAGGCGCAGGCCTCGCAGCCCAAAATCGCGATGGCCATCGCGGCGTCGGCGCTGAAGTCGGCGCTCGATCGCGGGGCGCCGTTCGCCGCCGAGCTCGAGACTTTCGCGGCGATTGCGCCCGATGCGCCGGAGATCGCGACGCTGCGCGCCTATGCCGAGAAGGGCGTTTCGACCCGTACGGACATCGCCGCCGAGGTCGATGCCGCCGCCAATGCGATGGTCGCCGCCGCCACGCCTGTCGACCAGAATGCAGGCTTCCTGCAGAACCTGATGTCGAGCGCCGAATCGCTGGTCAAGGTCCGGCCGATCGGCGCCGTCGAAGGCAAGGGCGCGCCGGAGACCGTGGCGCGCTTGGAGGTGGCGGTCAACCAGGGCGACTATGCCAAGGCGCTCAGTGAATATGACACGTTGCCGGAGGCAGTGAAGTCGGCCGGCGCCGATTTTGCCGGCAAGCTGAAGGCGCGGCTCGAGGTCGAAAAGCTGATCGATTCGCTGATTGCCGGCGCGATGAAGGCGTGAGGGAGACCAGATGATCCGTATCCTCATCTTCCTCGCCGTCGTCTTTGCGCTCGGGCTCGGCTTCGCCTGGCTGGCCGATCGTCCCGGCGACATGGTGATCACCTTCAACGGCTATCAGTATCAGGTCAGCCTGATGGTGGCGGCGGTGGCGGTGGTCGCGGTCGTCGCCGCGGTGATGATCCTGTGGTGGCTGGTGAAGTCGCTATGGAACAGCCCTTACACCATCTCGCGCTATTTCCGGGTGCGCCGCCGCGACCGCGGCTACCAGGCGCTGTCGACCGGCATGATCGCCGCCGGCGCCGGCGATGGCGCGCTGGCCCGCAAGAAGACCAAGGAAGCGGCCAAGCTGATCCGCTCCGACCAGGAGCCGCTGATCCATCTCCTGGAGGCGCAGGCCTCGCTGCTGGAAGGCGATCACGAAGGCGCGCGCGAAAAATTCGAGGCGATGCTCGACGATCCCGAGATGCGGCTGCTCGGCCTGCGCGGGCTCTATCTGGAGGCCGAGCGCCTCGGCGACCGCAATGCCGCCAGGCACTATGCCGGGCGCGCCGCGGCCGTGGCGCCGCAGCTTGCGTGGGCCGCCGAATCGACGCTGGAGGAGCTGACAGGGCGCGGCGACTGGGACGGCGCGCTGAAGCTGGTCGAGGCGCAGAAGTCGACACGGCAGATCGAACGCGATGCCGCCAACCGGCGCCGGGCCGTGCTGCTCACCGCCAAGGCTGAGGCGCTGATCGACAGCGACGCCAATGCGGCGAGGACCGCGGCGCTCGAAGCCAACAGACTGGTGCCGGAATTCGCACCGGCGGCGGTCGCCGCCGCCAAGCTGCTGTTCCGGCAGAACGATGTGCGCAAGGGCTCCAGGATCCTCGAAACGGCGTGGCGGGCCGAGCCGCACCCGGAAATCGCCGAGCTCTATACTCATGCCCGTCCTGGCGATGCCGTCGGCGACCGGCTGAACCGGGCGAAGAAGCTGCAGGACCTGAAGAAGAACCATGCGGAGTCGTCGATGGCCGTCGCCCGCGCGGCGCTCGACGCGCAGGACTTCGCCACCGCCCGGCGCGAGGCGGATGCGGCGATCCGCATGGACCGGCGCGAAGGCGCCTATCTGCTTTTGGCCGACATCGAGGAGGCCGAGACCGGCGACCAGGGCAAGGTCAGGCAGCTGCTCTCCAAGGCGGTCAGGGCGCCGCGCGATCCTGCCTGGGTCGCCGACGGCGTCATCTCCGAACGCTGGGTGCCGGTGTCGCCGGTCACCGGCAAGCTCGACGCCTTCGAATGGCGGGCGCCGATGGAGCGTCTCGGCCATCTCATCGACAGCCATGACGAGGCTGCGGAGTCCGTCGTGCCGGCGATCGCCGTGTCGCCGGAGTCGGCGAAGGAAAAGACGCTTGACGCCGTTTCGGCGGATGGGTCGGCGGCGTCCGATGCGGATCAGGTCAAACCGGTCACCGCCGCCGCCTTTGCCGCCGTGCCTGACGATGCTGAAGGGGTGGAGCCGGCGGAGGAACTGACGAGGCTGCCCGACGACCCCGGCGTCGACCCGGACGAGGCGGAAAAGGCGCCGCGCCGGTTTCGTTTGTTTTGAGGCCGGGAGCGATCCCGGCGCTATGGGAATGAAGTGATGTTCGAACGCGTCTTGTCCTTCTTGAGGGATCTGCCAGGTGGAGCGGGCGCGCGCGCCAACGCGGACGACCCGCGCGTCGCCGCGTCGGCGCTGCTCTATCACGTGATGAACGCCGACGGCGTGCGCCAGGACGTCGAGTGGGAACGGTTCAAGGCGGTGCTGGCGCAGACCTATTCGATCGGCGGCGAGGAGCTCGATGCGCTGGCGGCCGCCGGCGAGCGCGCCGACAATGAGGCGATCGACCTCTATGCTTTCACCAGCGTGTTGAAACGCCATCTCGACGCCGAGGCGCGCAAGGCTTTCGTCGGCCTGATGTGGGAGATCGTCTATGCCGACGGCGAATTGCACGAGCTGGAGGACAACACCGTGTGGCGCGTCGCCGAGCTGATCGGCGTCGAACGGCGCGACCGCGTCGAGGCGCGCCAAAAGGCGGCGGCCCGGGCGCCGGGGGCACGCGGAACCTCAAGCGATGAATAGTCAGGGCGACGAATAGCCGGGGTCCCGCCTCACGATGCCTCCCAGACCGTGTTCGAGACCAAAGATCCTGATCGTGCTGCATCAGGAGAGTTCGAGCCCCGGCCGCGTCGGCCATATGCTTCTGGAAGAAGGTTTCGATCTCGACATCCGCCGGCCGCCGCTCGGCGATGAATTGCCGGGCACGCTGGACGGCCATGCGGGCGCGGTGGTGTTCGGCGGGCCGATGAGTGCCAATGACGAGGACGATTTCGTCCGCCGCGAGACCAACTGGCTCAACATTCCGCTGAAGGAGAACCGGCCATTGCTCGGCATTTGCCTGGGCGCGCAGATGCTGGTCAACCATCTCGGCGGCAAGGTGGAAGGTCACGGCGAGGGGCTGGTCGAGATCGGCTGGTATCCGCTGAAGGCGACGGAAGCCGGCAGGAAGCTGATGCATTGGCCGGAGATGGTCTACCAGTTCC
>NZ_RZOJ01000352.1:0-6305 GCF_003998845.1 Mesorhizobium sp. M4A.F.Ca.ET.022.05.2.1
CACTGCATCCATTCCGCCTACATGCTGCAATGCCTGGCGGCGTCGACGCGCGGCCATCCGGTGCCGCCGCCGGCCGATTTTCTCGGCTATGCGACGACCGGGGGCGCGGCGCTGCTCGGGCGCGGCGACATCGGCAGGCTGGCGCCCGGCATGGCCGCCGACCTATTCGCCATCGACACGCGGCGCATGGACTATGTCGGCACCAGGCACGATCCGCTGAGCCTGCTGGCCAAGGTGGGCATCGGCGCGCCGACCGACATGACCATGATCAACGGCCGCATCGTCTGGGCCAAGGGCGAGTTCCCGGGCCTCGACGAGGCCCGGCTGTTCGCGCAAGCCGAGGCGGCGCTCGCGACGGTGGAATTTTAGCAACCAAAACAAGGGGAACCGACATGCTGACAAAACTTACCCGCAGAACGTTGATGAAGGGCGCGGCCGCCTCCGGGCTCGTCGCCGCGGTGGCCGGCCGCGCGTTTGCCGCCGACGAACCTCTGGGTATCGTGCTTGTGGTCCCGTCGCCGGTCGGCGATGTCGGCTGGGGCCGCGCGCTCGCCGACGGGCTCGAGCCGGTGAAGGCGGCCTACGGCGACAAGGTGAAGGTGACCGTCATCGAGAACATTCAGGAAGGACCCGATGCCGACCGGATCATGAACAAGGCGGTCGCCGACGGCAACAAGTTCCTGATCGCCGGCTCCTTCGGCTACCAGAATGGCGCCCTGCAGATCGCGCGCCGCAATCCCGACGTCACCGTGCTGCACGCTTCCGGTTTCCAGGTGGCGCCGAACTTCTCGCCCTTCGCGGCCCAGTATTCCCAGGGCACCTACCTGATGGGCATGGCGGCAGCCGCGCTTTCAAAGACCGGCAAGCTCGGCTCGGTCTCCGCCTTCGCCATTCCCGAGCTGATCACCTCCATCAACGCCTTCACGCTCGGCGCGCAGGCGGTGAGGCCCGATGTCGAGGTTTCGGTCGTATGGGTGAACTCCTGGTTCGATCCGGCCAAGGAGCAGGAGGCCGCCAAGGCGCTGCTGGCGCAGAAATGCGATGTGATCTTTTCCAACGCGCAGGACACGCCCTCCGTCGTCTCGGCCTGCGAGGAGGCCGGCGTCCCCGCCTTCAACCTCAATTCGTCGATGAAGAAATACGCGCCCAAAACCTATCTTGGCTGTGTTGCAACCGACTGGTCGCCCTTTTTCAAGGCCTCGGTTGACGCCCATATCGCCGGCACCTTCAAAGGTGGCAACGCTTTCCTGGGTGTCGGCGACAAGGTTGTCGAGGTCGTTGACTGGAACCCGGGTATCCCGGCCGACATGATGGCCAGGATCAAGGAGGTTGAAGCCAAGATTGCCGACGGCAGCTTTTCGCCCTTTACCGGTCCGATCGCCAAGGCCGATGGCAACGAGGGTGTCCCCGCCGGCAAGACGCTGACCGAGGCCGAGATCGTGGCCATGGACTGGCACGTCAAGGGTGTCACCTCGCCGCTGCCCAAGTGACCATGACCGTCCCGCTCCTGTCGCTGCGCGGCATCTCCAAGAGCTACGGCCAGATCCATGCCAATCGGGACATCGATCTGGATGTGGCTCCGCGCTCGATCCATGCGATCCTCGGCGAAAACGGAGCGGGCAAGTCGACGCTGATGAAGCTGATCTACGGCGTCGAGCAGCCGGACGCCGGAACGGTGACCTGGAAAGGCGAACCCCTGGCCCTCGCTTCCCCGGCGGATGCGAGGCGCAAGGGGATCGGCATGGTGTTCCAGCATTTCTCCCTGTTCGAGACTCTGACGGTGGTGGAGAACATCCGGCTGGTTGTGCCCGCAAGCAAATCGGATCTTGCGCAACGCATCCGTGCGCTCGGCCGCGCCTTCGGACTTGAAGTCGATCCGCTCGCCCATGTGCACGCGCTCTCGGTCGGGGAGCGGCAGCGGGTGGAAATCATCCGCTGCCTGATGACCGAACCCCAGCTCCTGATCCTCGACGAACCGACCTCCGTCCTGCCGCCGCAATCGGTGGACAAGCTGTTCGAGACGTTGCGGCGGCTGCGCGATGGCGGCGTTTCCATCCTGTTCATCTCGCATAAGCTGGAGGAGATCCGCGCGGTCTGCGACCATGCGACCATCCTGCGCGGCGGCCGCGTCACCGGCAATGTGGACCCGCGCGACCATGACGCGCACGACCTCGCCCGCATGATGATCGGCCGCGACATGCCGCAGCCCATGCCGGCGGTCGCGCATTCCGGCGGCGACAAGCGCCTCGAGATCGTCGGCCTCGACCATCGGCCGGACGACCCCTTCGCCGTGCCGCTTTCCGACGTCAACCTGACGGTGCGGGGCGGCGAGATCCTCGGCATCGCGGGCATATCGGGCAACGGCCAGAGCGAACTCGCCGCGCTGATCTCGGGCGAGACGGTGCTGCCGCGCGAAAAGTCCGACCGTATCTTCATGATGGGAAAGGATGTCGGCGCGCTCGATGCGGCGGCACGCCGCCGGCTGGGCTTCGCTTTCGTCCCGGAGGAGCGGCTCGGCCGCGGCGCGGTGCCGGAAATGTCGCTCGTCCTCAACAGCCTTCTGACCGCCCATCCGTTCGGCCTGCTGAAACGCGGCCTCGTCGACACGGCCCGGGCGAAAGCTTTCACCGAGGACTGCATCCGCCAATACGACGTGCGAACGCCAGGTTCCGAAGCAGAGGCCGGCGCGCTCTCGGGGGGCAATCTGCAGAAGTTCATCGTCGGCCGAGAGATCATGCTGTCGCCGAAATTGCTGTTCGTGGCGCAACCGACCTGGGGTGTGGACGTCGGCGCGGCCTCCGCCATCCGCCGGCGCCTCGTCGCCCTGCGCAACGAAGGCATGGGCATCCTCGTCATCTCGGAGGAACTGGAGGAGCTGTTCGAACTCTGCGATTCGATCCAGGTGATCCATCAGGGCCGGCTGAGCCCGCCATTGGTGACGCGCGACACCAGACCCGAGGAGATCGGCCGCTACATGATCGGCGCCCATTCGACGGCCAGGAAAGTCCCTGCATGATCGCTCTCTCCAGGCCGTTCCTTCCCGTTCTGGTTCGCCGGGAGCATGCCTCGCTTACCGTGAAGCTGGTCGCCCCGCCCGTGGCGCTCGGCCTGGCGACGCTCCTCAATCTCGGGCTCTACCTCCTGATGGGCCGCGATCCGGTGGCCGTTTTCCACGCGATGCTTCTGGAACCTTTCCTGTCCTGGGCCTCGTTCTCGGAAGTCCTGCTCAAGACCGGGCCGCTCCTGCTCATCGCGCAGGGGCTTGCGATCGGCTTTCGCGCAAAGGTCTTCAACATTGGCGCCGAGGGCCAGTTCATCCTCGGCGCGATCTTCGCATCGGCCATCCCCATCTGGTTTCCAGCGGCGACGGGCCAGTGGATCTGGCCCTCCATGCTCGTCATCGGTGCGCTGGGCGGCGCGCTGTGGGCATCGCTCACCGCCTTCTGGCGCGTCAGGCTCAACGCAAACGAGATTCTCGTGTCGCTCATGCTGGCGCTGGTTGCCGCGCAATTGCTCAACTATCTGCTTCTCGGCCCATGGAAGGATCCGAACGGCTTCAACTTCCCGCAATCGGTGATGTTCCAGTATGATGCGATGGTTCCGATCCTGATCCCCGGCACCCGCGTCAATGTTTCGCTGCTTGTCGCCTTCGCATTCTCCCTCGCCGCCTGGATCTTCATGCAGAAGAGTTTCGCTGGCTACAAGCTGCAGGTCGGCGGCCTCGCGCCGCACGCGGCCGGATACGCCGGCTTCAACGAAGGGCGCGCGATCTGGCTTTCGCTGCTCATCGGCGGCTTCGCGGCAGGTCTCGCCGGAGCGGCCGAGGTGGCTGGCCCGCTTGGCCAGTTGCAGCGCTCCATCTCGACCGGCTACGGCTACGCCGCCATCATCGTCGCCTATCTCGGTGGCCTTCACCCGGTCGGTATCGTCTTTTCCGCGCTGCTGATGGCGGCCCTCTACATCGGTGGCGACAACGCCATGGTCTCGGCAAATCTGCCGGTCGCAGCGGTCCGGGTCTTCCAGGGCAGCCTGCTGCTCGCCTATCTCGTCGCCATCGCCTTCGTCCGCTACCGGCTCGTCTGGCGCCATGCCGTCCACGGAAGCACGTCATGAACGCCGTCGAGTTCATCGTCGCCGGGATGCTGGCGGCGGCCACGCCATTCCTACTGGCGGCGCTCGGCGAACTGGTGGCCGAGCGGGCCGGCGTCCTCAACCTCGGCGTCGAGGGGCTGATGGCCCTCGGGGCGGTCATCGCCTTCATCGTCGTCCATCAAGGCGGCGGGCATCTCCTCGGTTTCCTCGCCGCTGGCCTCGCCAGCGCTGCTCTTTCCCTTGTCTTTGCTGTCATCGCGCTGGGATTCCGCGCCAACCAGGTCGCGGTGGGCCTCGCCATCGGCATACTCGGCCAGGGCCTCTCGGCGCTGTTCGGCAAGAGCTATGAAAGCCTCACGGTCAAGGGGCTGCCGAAGCTTTCGTTGCCCTGGCTTGCGGATATCCCGGTCTTCGGCGGCCTGTTCGCCCAGGACGTTGTCGTGTGGCTTTCGCTTGCCGCGACCGTCGCCATCTGGGCGATGTTCGCCTACACCAAGACCGGCCTCGTCGTTCGCGCCGTCGGTGAGAACCCCAAGGCGGCGCATGCGCTCGGCTATCCGGTGATCGCCGTACGCTTCGCAGCCGTCGCCTTCGGCGGTGTGCTGGCGGGTTTCGCCGGCGCCTACGCAGCCGTGGTCTACACGCCGCTGTGGGCCGATGGCATGATCGCCGGGCGCGGCTGGATTGCGATTGCGCTCGTCGTCTTTGGCACATGGCTCACCAGCCGGATCTTCCTCGGCGCCTGCCTCTTCGGCGCCGTGTCCCTGGCAAGCCTGGCGGCCCAGGCGACCGGGCTGGGCGTTTCCTCGCAACTTCTGTCGAGCCTGCCCTATCTCGTGACAATCATCGTACTTGGCATCATCTCGTCGAACCGGCGCCTGCTCAAGCTCAACGGCGTGGCTTCGCTCGGAGAGTCTTTCGAGCGATAGGTACGCAGCACCCCCGGCGGCCCCCTCATTGCGGCGGAAAGAAGCACTGGAACCAGGAGAGTCGACATCGCATGAGGATATCTCTATATACCGGCGGCTTCGGCGACGCGCCCTGGGTATTGTGCGGTCGACGGCGCTGCGAATGTGCTGACCTCTATTGTGATGCAAATCGGTCTGAAAACCGGAAAAGCAAAATAGAAACAATAGTATGATGCTGGGTATCCCAGCCACCGCCACCATCATCCTCAACGATCAGAACGTGTTCCTTGAACCTTCCCACCTCTCGCACCCTGTGGACCTCGGGCAAGATCAACTTGCCGGGCGAGGCCGACTCGGCTGGAATGGGAGCATGCATCCTTTGCGGGATGCCGACGTTTATGATTACCAACCGGCATAGCCGCTAGGGAAAAGCAGTATGAGTGAACATGCGATCGAGTTCTTGCGGGAGTGGATTGGCGAGAAGGTTCACTGCCAGCACTCGCCGGCAAAGATCGAGACGCAGGCCGAGACCCTTGCCAAGGAGTGCGCGGCCAAGGCGGCCGAGGAGGGCATTCTTCTGGAGGACATCCAGGAAGAGGTCGGCGACATCAAGGAATTGATCGCATCGCGCCTCGAAGAGGCCGCCGAGGCCAGCGAGCAAGAGACCAATCCGGATAAGCCGTCCGAGTGATAGCCCGGCCCGGAGCAGCCGGGCGAGGGACGCCTGTCCCAGGCAGCGCCTACTGGTTCGGGAATCTGGCCTGAAGCCAGGCCTTCGGCAGCGCCGGCACGAAATTGCCGTCCCGCCCTGTCATGTCCTCATTGGCGACCAGCGCGTTGAGGATCGCTTCCTCCACTCCTTGCACCACCGCATCGAAAAACGGATCGATATCGACGTCAGGGACGAAATCGGCATGCGCGATCCGGCCTGACGGCGCCAGCGCGGCCTCCGGGTTGGCGGTAGAGAAGGCGAGAAAAATGTCGCCCGAACTGTGGTAGCCGTAGCCGCCGGTCATGGCGATGCCGAGCGGGACACGCCTCGCCAGCCGCTTCATCTGATGCGGCAGCAAGGGCGCGTCGGTGGCGACGATGGCGATGATCGAGCCCTTTTCGGCGCGCGGTGTGCCTTCGCGGATCGCCGGTTCGGCGAGATCCGGCCCGACGCGCTGGCCGCGCAGGGTGAAATTGCGCCGCTTGCCGAAATTCGCCTGCACGAACACCCCGACGGTGTAGCGGCTGTCCTGCCATGCGACGATGCGCGAGGCGGTGCCGGACCCGGCCTTGAAGCCGAACGAGATCATGCCG
>NZ_RZOJ01000353.1:0-6296 GCF_003998845.1 Mesorhizobium sp. M4A.F.Ca.ET.022.05.2.1
CCATATAATTGGGGAAGTCCTCCGGTTTCGTCGCTGCCATGACCTTGACGCGCCCGCCGGCCGGATCACTACGGCGCTTGAGCGCACGGATCACCGCCGCAACGGCGCCGCGGCCGACCCGCATGGCGGCGGCATCGTTTCCATCTCGATCACGCCGGCATCCGGGCGGATTTACGTTTCCGCTGGTCCGGCACGCCGCCTGCTCCGTCGTCAGCGCTCGATCCCCGCCGGAAGCAATAGCGATTCCGGTGCCGGAGCCATGCCGGCCCCGCCCCGCTCGTAGGCTCGGGGCCTGCCAATCCCGAAGGGCCCGCGCGTGGCAAGCCCCCTCGCCGTCGGCTCGGCTGTAGAGCGCTGAACCAAACGCGCCACGACGTTCGCCCGCAGGCTGCCGTATATTTCAACCCACCTAGGCCTTTCGATGAGCGACTGCGCTTTCCTCTCGACCCAGCGGCGTCAGACGGGCGCGTCATTCACTTTCGCTACATTTTTCAACGCTGGGCGGCACTTTCTCATCGCCCAAAACGCCAGTTGTCCGCCCTGCGGTGCGCACGCCCAGGGCTACAAGGTAGCCAGCCATTGCCGAGATAATGATACTGCCTCCGATGACGGTGGTCAGGGAGGGAGTTTCGCCGAACGCGAGCCACACCCAAAATGGAGCAAGTGGAGTTTCTAGAGCTGCAACCAAGGAGCCCTGCGACGCTGCAACTCGACGTGAGCCTGCCGAAAAGAACACCACAGCCAACCAAACCTGCACTAGTCCGAAAAGTGCAAGATATTCCAGATCTCTCATATTATTTATGGACAGAGGCGCTGCAAAACACATACTGACCAATGAGACAAGAATGTTGGCCAGACACATGGAAGCCAGAAGCGATTGTTCTCGGTGCCGGCGAATAAGCACAGTGACGACAGCGTTCATGAAGGTCGTCACAATTGCGAATGCATCGCCGACAAAGTTTGACCCCGAGTCGGATCCGCAGATAAGCACGCAACTGCCTGCAATGATCAATACTACGGCAAAAACTATCCCAGGTCCAATTTGTTCTCCCAGCCAAAGCCCGGCCAATATCGTCGTAAAGACCGGTGTAGTCGCATAGATGGCTGCTCCGCTGGCGATCGAGGTTAACTGGCACGCCGGGATGAAAGCGAGCATGGAGAGTGACAAACACGCGGCAACGATCATCCCGCGCCTCGTTGGGAGAAGGCCGTGTCTTGGGCCTACTACAATGAGATGAGTCGCCAAGAAGGCTGCTGCAAACACACTGCGCCAAAACAGAATTGTCCAGGCATCTAGGGAGAGAACTCTGACGAACAGACCTGCGGTGCTCCACGCGACGGCGGAGATCGCAATAAAAAGAAGTCCTTTTCCATGACTATCCTCAATCACGGAAGTTGGACTGCCCAATGGGCGGGCCCGTGGCGGGGAAGGAGTGCTTTGCTCATACGAGGTGCCTCTCGAAGTCTAGGGCTGTTGTTCACTCTGCTCATTCATTCGAGGCGGTACGGATGGCTCGTGCATCGTGCACACAAAGCTGTGTTGGTTAGACTTGCCCAACGCTCGCACTTCGGGACGTCTGCATGAGCACCCGAAGGTGTAACATATGACTTATCGGTATTGTGGCGAAAACGGACTTTGGCATGTTAAGAATTGACGTAACGTACTATTCACATAAAATAACGTGATTATTTTATCATGCTTCGACAGCACGCTCACGTGCACCGACACCTAGAATAACGCGAGTAATTGGCGCGGTAGGCTGGGGAGCATGAGGATTTGTAGGGCGGGCTGGAACGCATATTTCGTCCCGTGAATTATGGGGAGTATAAGGATCTGTGGCGCGGTCAAGCGGCGCAGACCTTTTCGCCATTCTCGTGACTGTCGTTCGCCATGTCTAGGGTCCGCGTCCGGGTTTGCAGCAGAAGTTGCGCGCCGATCCTGCTCCACTACATCTGCTGCTTTTTCGCGAACCGCTTGCTGATGACGGCATTGACGGTTGCCTCGACGGAGGCTGAGGAAATGCGTTCACCGGACTGGTAGCGTTCGCCGTAATTGATCAGGCTGACACTGTTGGAAGCGATGTAGGATCGGAACTCGCCGATGGCGGTGACGAATTTGCGCGTATTCGAGTAGTCCTTTTCGAGAGCTTCCGCATCCATAAGGTCGAGATGTCCCCTTGCCGCAAACGCTCATTTGCTTCCGGCGTTCGAAGTGCCCACTTCCAACCAGCTTGCGCGCTCCTTCGGTCCATCCAGCGAGGCGCGCAGTTCCTCCGCACGATCAGGATTGTCCAGCGCTGCGATGGATTTCGTTTCGGCCACTTCCCGCGAGAGCGACACCTGCTGCTTCGCAGTTGTGACGCTTGCGGAAAACTCAATCTCAACGCGGATATATCGATCGTTGTTGATGAACGTGGTCCAAGGGGTCCGGCCTGAATGTCTACGATACGTACCATTTCGGCTGAAGATAATGCCGTGATAGTGCTTCAGGATGGGAAAGCGGGAGTTGGCGTTAATGCCGATTGCGTCGCGGTCCTTATCGGTCGCACCAAAAGAAGGTGGAAGCCACGCATAGCGCAGCGTAATCGATCCGCGCGCATCACCGAGTTCGCCGTCGATCGAGATGGTGACCGGATCAAGCGCGTTGGCATGATCTTCGTCCAGCGCGAATAGTTCGGCGTCAGGAGAGAGGACAGCGGGTCTATTGGCCGCACCCTCTCCCCATCGATGTAGATCGACGTCGCACGAAGCAGCTTGTGATAGGCGACCCCGAAATGCCGGACTAGATTGCGACGCAGGCCCGCAGCCGTGGTTCAATCCAGCCGGTCCGGCTTGTCTATGACCACGACCGTTCCGGACTTCCACCCGCCCGGATGGCTTTGTGCAAGTGCGTTGCCAACAAAGTCGGGCAAATGTGCCCGACGAACTGGCGGGATTTCCAACTCGCCATCGGTGTTCCGATAGGCGTCGTTATCAAGCAGATCGAGATCAAGAGTGACAGCGTAGGTACCGCCGCATTCAAGTTTCGAATAGATCGAAAAACGGCGTCCCATGCTGACAGTCGCGCAGGGAAGCCCATATCCAAATCTTCCAAGACCTTCGCGATCATTCTCTCTGTGGGTCCCGCCCCACATCATGGCAAACCGCAACATTCCAGGTGCCATTCCGTGTCCATCATCGACAACCGCCAACTGGGTAGGCCTAGCGGCCGATCCATCGCTGGAGAAATTGAAGAGCAGATCTACCCGTTCCGAATAGGCTTGGATCGAATTGTCGACGAGTTCGGCGAGCGCCTCCAGGTTGCTCTTGTATCCGATATGCCAAATTCCACGGATGAAGGCTTCAGGGACGAACAAATTGAGGTTTTGGTCTCGCGCTTTGGCCTCGCTATAACACTGTTGCTCAGCGATGACTTCGCGAGTTCTCGGTCCTCCATCCATGTCGTTCCCCCGACGTGCTGTGTTGTGTGTCTTAGCAGCCCAACATCCTGTCGGGTAGCCGGAAAGCCTCTACAGCACTCCGGCGTTCCTGGCTCTGCTTTCGCGATCGATGATCAAGGCGAGAGATCCTCCTCAAACCCGTTCGGCGGTTCAGGGAGGGCCTCGGGAAACATCCCATTTTGCACCCGCCTCGGTCTTAAGTAGGCCAGCGTCCTCGAGCGCCTCGAAATCCGGCAGCTGGCGCAGCGTGTCGAGCCCGAACTGCGACAGAAAATTTTTGGTCGTCACATTCGTATAGGGCGCCCCCGGCTGCGGCGAGCGCGGCCCCGAGGCGATCAGCTCCTGCGCGCGCAGCACGCCGATCAGGTCGCGCGACACCTCCTTGCCGAAAAAGCTCGACATCTCACCCCGTGTGATCGGCTGGAAATAGGCGATGCACATCAAGACCAGCGCCTCCGCCTGCGACAGTTCTTTTGCCCTCTCGCCCGATGCCGTGCCGAAGGCGGCGCGAATGGCGTCGCCAAAAATTTTCTTCGTCCGGTGCTGCCAGCCGCCGGCGACCGCGACCAGCTCATAGGGGCAACCGGCGAGCTCGGCGCGGATGTCGTCGATGATCAGCTCGAGATTGCAGTTTTTGCCGACGACCCGCGCCAGCACCTCGCGTCGCACCGGTTCGTTGGCCGCAAAAATCACCGCTTCGACGCGGCCCATCCATTCGCGCCAGCGAAGATCCGCCGGCAGGTGCTCGAGTTCGGTGTCCAGCAGCGCCGGCTGATTATTTTGCGCCTTGCGTGCGGCGGCTCCGACCATCGTTATAGTCCAAACAACCGGAAGGAGTCCCTACCGGACAGCTCCCGTACCGCCTCGAAGGTTTGCAGCCGCTCGAACAGCCGCCGGGCCCCGAATCTTGACAGGCTTTTGGTGGTCAGCGAGCCGGCCACGGCATCGTCATCAAGCAGTCTTTTCACCACGTCCCCTGCCCCCTTGGCGCGCAGCCTTGGCATCACCTCCGCGAGCCGCTCGGCGCGTCGGGACAGTTCTGAGGCCAACTGCAAGGCGTCGTCCGCCCCCCGCACCAGCGCTAGGCATACCGCCCCTTCAAATTCCTTTTGCTCTCCCGGCCTAATCCGCTTGCCGCGGCCATCACCGGTTCGGAACGCGGGGGCAAAAGCCTGGGCCATCAGCAGCGGCACCGGCTTTGCCCAGCGCAGTTTTTGCGCCACCAAAAAATCGGCGCACCACCAGGCCAGCACTTCCGCTCCCGGCCACAGGGCAACAACCCGGCTGGCGATAGTCGCGGCGGCAAACGGCGCCGGTCGGCCGGAGCGGACCAAGTCGTCGATTGCTTCCGGGAGATCGGCAAAACCGTCGTCCCAGCGCAGGCCGAGCCATTCAACCACTTCCGCCAGTCTTTTGGCGTCGACCACTGGCGGCCGCGAGGCCAGCTGTCGCCAGGCACCCAAAATATTGCCGGAGGGGCCGGGATCGTCGCCTGGACTGCGCAGATGCCAGGCGTCGCGCAGCGCCGCCTCGTCCTCGGCGCGGCCGGCGAGACGAACGGCGGCGGCGGCGCATTTCAGGGCGAGCCGCTGACGCCAGGCGCCGGCCCAGGCGGGCTCGTAGCGCACCAGAGTGTCGAGCGCATGCAACGCCGCGCCGGCCATGAAGGCGGCCTCCGCATCGCTTGTCATCGGCCCGCGCTGGATCGCCCAGCCGGGCACGGCGGGCGGCTCGCAGGTCGATGCAATCGGCGACATGGCGGGACGAATCATGGCGTGGACGATAACGCCGTCGTGCGCTTTTCGCTAGGCATTCGGTGCAAAGCGCACAGCCCGTCGCAACCAATTACGTCCGGTAATGTTGCCTTATCAGTCGTTTTTGAAATGTACGGCATGAAACTGTACATCTTGACGCTAAGCCCGCGAAATCATACAGTCAAAGCCGCCGAAAAGCGAAGGATTCGCCCCATGCCCCGCTCCGCCGTCAGTGACAGCCAGCGCATGTCGTTTCGCATTAAGCCCGCCGACAAGGCGGTGATCCTGCGCGCCACCCAGTTGGCGGGCGCCGCCGGGATAACGGATTTTGTCCTGCGCACCGTCCTCGACGCCTCGCGCGAGATCATCGAGCGCAACGACCGGATCATTCTGTCCGAACGCGACGGACTGCGCGTCCTGGAGGCGCTGGAGAACCCGCCTGCCCCCAACGAGAAGCTGATCGCGGCGGCGCGGGCGCTGCCCGCCGATCTATGAGCCTGCCGGCGTGGGGCGAGGAGCCCGTCGCCCGGCACGACCGCGACAGTTTCGACTGCGGCGATGCCGCCCTCAATGAATTTCTTCGCATGCATGCGCGCCGCAACCATGAGCGGGGCGCCTCGAAGACGTTTCTCGCCGTGGCAAAGCATGACGCAACGGTTCTCGGTTTCTACGCGCTGAGCCCCGCCGCGGCGGAGTTCGAGCGCGTGCCGGAGAAACTCCGCAAAGGCCTGGGCCGCTATGAGATCGGTGGCTTCCGGTTGGCGCGCCTCGCCGTGGCGCGGTCGGCCCATGGTGAGGGACTGGGCGGCCAGTTGCTGCTTGCGGCGGCGTTGCGCTGCATTCGGGCAGCGGCCGAGGTTGGCGGCACCCTGATGTTCATCGATGCCAAGAATGAGCGTGTGGCGGCATGGTATCGATCCTACGGCGCCCTGGGCCTGGAGGATCGGCCTTTGTCACTATTTTTGCCGTTGGCCTCTTTCGCGGCCGCGCTTCGTCTCGGCGGGAGGCTTTGATCATGACGGCCGCCGACAATTCCAAGGGCGCCGGGCAGGACGACGATCTACCGGACGTCATCGAGATCGTCCGTGCCGTGGGACTTGAT
>NZ_RZOJ01000354.1:0-6249 GCF_003998845.1 Mesorhizobium sp. M4A.F.Ca.ET.022.05.2.1
GGTGAAGCCCTCGGCTTCGATGGCAGCCTCGCAGGCGGCCAAGGCGCTGCGCGCCAAGGGCGTCGACGTGATCGACCTCGGGCTCGGCGAGCCGGATTTCCCGACGCCCACGCACATCATCGACGCCGCCCATTTCGCGGCGAAGGCCGGCCAGACGCTCTACACCGGTGCCGCCGGCACAGCCGAGGTGCGCGAAGCCATTGCCGGCAAGTTCCGACGTGAAAATGGTCTCGACTACACGGCCGACGACATTGTCGTCGCCAATGGCGCCAAGCAGATCATCTTCAACGCGCTGCTGGCGACGCTGGAGAGCGGCGACGAGGCGATCCTGCCGGCGCCCTATTTCGTCTCCTATCCGGAAATGGTCAAGCTGCTTGGCGGCACGCCTGTCGTCGTCGAATGCCCGGAGACCACCGGCTTCCGGCTGACGCCGGCGCTGCTGGAAGAGGCGATCACGCCAAGGACGAAGTGGTTGTTCCTCAACATGCCCGGCAACCCGTCCGGCGCCGTCTATTCGGAAACCGATCTCAAGGCGCTGGGGGCGGTGCTGGCAAGGCACCCGCAGGTGCTCGTGCTGTCCGACGAGATTTACGAGCACATCCTTTTCGACGGGCGCGAATTCGTGTCCTTCGGCAAGGCCTGTCCCGAGCTCAAGGACCGCACGCTGATCGTCAACGGCGTATCGAAGTCCTATGCGATGACCGGCTGGCGTGTCGGCTACGCGGCCGGACCGGGGCCGCTGGTCAAGGCGATGTCGACGATCCAGAGCCAGTCCTGCACTTCCGTCTGCTCGATCGCGCAGGCGGCGACAGTCGCCGCGCTCAACGGCCCGCAGGACGAAGTGGGGCGCTTCAGGCAAGCCTTCGAGGCGCGTCGCAACCTGGTTGTGGACGGCATCCGCAAGATCAACGGGCTGACGCTTTCGCCGCCGGACGGCGCTTTCTATGCCTATATCGGTTGCGCCAGCCTGATCGGCCGCAAGACCCCGAAGGGCGTCGTGCTCGAGGACGACGCGGCCGTGGCAGACTATCTTCTCAACGAAGGCCGCGTGGCGTCCGTGCCTGGCGTGGCGTATGGACTGTCACCCTATTTCCGCATCTCGACCGCGACCAGCGCAGAGGTGCTCACCGAGGCGATCTCGCGGATCAACACCGCCGTCGCGCAAGTGGAGTAAATGATGCCGCACTACGAACGTATCCTGATCACCGGCGCCGCCGGCCGCCTCGGCTCGGAGCTGCGCAAGGGGCTGGTGCCGCTGGCAAAAACCATCCGCCTGGCGGGGCGCCATCCGTTTGGCGATCTTGCCGCTCACGAGGAAGAAGCGGTCTTCGACCTCGCCGACATGGAGGCGACGATCGCGGCGACCAAGGATTGCGATGCGATCGTCCACTTCGGCGGCGCGCCGCTCGAATGCGAGTGGCAGACCATCCTCGATTCCAGCATCCGCGGCTCCTACCACATCTATGAAGGCGCCCGGAAACACGGGGTGAAGCGCGTCATCTATGCCTCCTCGGTACATGCCATCGGCTATCACGAGGTCGAGGCGCATATCGGCGTCGACGCACCGGTGCGGCCGGACAGCCTGTATGGCGTGTCGAAGAATTTCGTCGAGAGCCTCAGCCGGCTCTACTGGGACAAGTTCGGCATCGAGACGGTGTGCCTTCGCATCTTCTCGTCCTTCCCCGAGCCGGCGGACCGGCGCATGCTTTGGTCCTACCTCTCCTTCGCCGACTGCGTGCGGCTGGTCGAGGCCTCGCTGACGGCGCCGCGCGTCGGCCACACGATCTCCTTCGGCATTTCCGACAACAAGGTGAAGACGGTCGACAACAGCGGCGCCAACCATCTGGGCTTCATCCCGCAGGACAGCGCCGAACCTTTCCGCGCCGCCGTCGAGGCGAAAACGGCCATTCCCGATCCAAAAAGGCCGTCGGTGAAATATCTCGGCGGATGGTTCTGCGAACTCGGCCATCCGGACGACAAGGCCGAATAGCGATCGGTCGGGCAGGAACGCCCCCATCAGTGCAATCTTGCCGTCCGGAAAGACTGAAGGCTTTTCGGGACGGCAAGCCGCGCGAAGCCGTCTCACCAAGGCAATTTTGCACACGCCGGGGCATTGGCGCCTGTCCGTTTGCTGCGGGGTTTGCAGCGCCGGAACGGACGGAAAGCCTTGCCTGCCCAAGGTTTCAGCGATTTCAAAGGGATGGGCTGGCGCTGCGTAACATTGTGACGTTCAGTGAAAAGACCTTGGCGTTCAATCACGGACGATCGAGTTCCTTCGAAACGGCGCGCGCCTTTGCCTTGGCCTCCTGTTGCGATAGCATGGCCGCAAATTAGCTGTGGCTGAAAAATCGGATTTCGCTGAGGGGGCGAAAGTTCATGGAGATGCAGCAGGTCCGCTATTTTTTGGCCCTGTCGAATACGTTGAATTTCACCAGAGCGGCCGAGGAGTGCAACGTCACGCAGCCGGCGCTCACGCGTGCGATCAAGACGCTCGAAGAGGAATTGGGTGGAGAACTGCTTCGGCGCGAGCGCCAGCATTCGCACCTGACGGAACTCGGGCGGCGTATGCTGCCGCTTCTGCAGCAGTGTTATGATGCGGCGACGTCCGCCAAATCGCTTGCCAAGGCCGTGCAAAGCAGCGACGTCGCGCCGCTCAACGTGACGATTTCGAACAGCATCAATATTGCGCTGCTGGTTTCGCCTTTCACGGAGCTTTTCCGGGCCTATCCAGGCGTCCACCTCAAGATCAACCGCGGCTCGCCGGCCGCCGTCGTGGACGCGCTCAAGAATGGTGACGTCGAACTGGCCGTTGCCGGCCCGCTGGGGCAAGCCTGGGATCGCCTCGACATGTGGCCGCTCTTCCAGGAGGGAATCGAACTTGCTGTGAATTCCGATCACCCGCTCGCGCGGCGCAACGAGGCCGATGTCGCGTTGAACCAGCTTGCCGCGGAACCGGTGCTCAGCCGGATCGATTGGGAGACGAGCGAGGAGCTATCGCGTGGCCTGTCTGCCAAAGGCCTCACGCCTCGAACCGCGCACGAAGTCGAGACCGACCAGGATCTGCTCGCGCTGCTCGAGGCCAACGCCGGCGTAGGATTCGTCTGCCTGACGGCACCCCGGTCGCCGAACACGCGCCGGCTCAAGCTTCGCGATCTCGATGTCTCGCGGATCGTCTCCGTCTACGCGGTTGCCGGGCGGCACAGATCTCCCGTGGCCGCGACCCTGCTCAACCTGTTGAGGTCGACGGACTGGTCGCCCTTCGGCGTCAGCGAGCCCGCCTGAGCGCCGCGATCAGGTCGTCGATGTCCATTCGTCGGCGGTAATCAGGATCGACAAAGCGATCGGTGATGATCCCGTCCGTTCCGACGATGAAAGTCGCGGGGATTGGCAGGAACCAACTGGCGTTGCCCTGGTAGTTTGGAAGATCGTAGGCAACGCCCATCAAGCGCTCCATCTCTGCCCCGATCCAAATCGCCAGGTTGAGGGACAGAGCGTAGCCATTGTCCATATCGGTCAGGAAGGGGAAGCCTGCGCCAACGGCAGCCTTCATCGCCCTGGCGAATTTGCGTCGCTCAGGCATGATCACCACGACCTGGCCGCCCAAAGCCGCGATCTCCTGCTGGGCTTCGACGATGCCGATCGCGTTCAGCCGGCAGTAGGGGCACCAATGCCCGCGCTGAAAGGTGACCACGGCGGGACCCTGGAGCAGGATGTCGGCCAGGCCAACCAGCCTGCCCTCATCGTCCGGCAGCAGGAACGGCGGCATGGCATCGCCGGGAGTTGGCGCCGCGGCTCCGGCTCCCTGTTTCTCCAGGCGATCCACAAGGCGGTCTACCGCATCGGCGAAATTCGCGTCGATCCGTCGGACTGCCGCGGCAATCACCGCCAGCCGCTCGTTGAGAGGCGCATCAAGTTCGACGGCTGCATGGACGGCCTGTTCAAATGTCATGGGCTGGTCGGCGGCGGCCATTTCTGCGCTTTCATCGATCTGACGCAGCCTATCATCGAAGCCCCTCCGCCGCGGCCATGTTTTTCTTGCATGGTTTTGATGCCTTGCGCGCATCAAAGCGGGCGAGGTTCGTATTCTGTTCGCCGCCTGACCTCAGTTCGTTACAACATGTTCCTGATATCGGCGGAGAAGGTCGGGAAACCGTAGACCATATCGGCAAGCTGCGATGCCGTGATGGCGTGTTTCATCGCGAGTGCAAAGATATGGATCAGTTCTTCGCCGGCATGGCCAACCATGTGGGCGCCGACGATCCTGCCCGTCGTTTCCTCGACAATGATCTTCGACCACGCCACCGTCTCGGCATAGGTCCTCGCCGTGAGCCAGCCCTGCATATCGTTGAGGTGGATCCTGACGCCGAGTCCCCGTTCCCTCGCCTTGGCTTCGGTCAGTCCGACACTTGCCACGGCCGGAATGCTGTAGAGACACGCCGGGATATGATCGTAGTCGGGCCGATGTTTCGGTCCGTCGACAATGTTGCGGCCAACGATGCCGCCCTCGTAGGTCGCTACCGGCGAAAGCTGCGGAGAGTTCCACACCGCGTCGCCGCAGACGTAGACATCGGGATTGGAGCGCGAGCGCAGATGGCCGTCGATTTCGATCCTGCCCTCGCGATGCACGATAACGGCGGCGCCAAGATCGAGGCCCTCGACATTGGCCACGCGCCCGGCGCAATTGACAACCCTGTCCGCTTCCACCGCGCACTCGGCACCGTCCGCCACGAAAGTGACGCGCAGCCGTCCGTCAGCCTCGTCGATCCTCTTGACCCAGGCCAGGGTGCGTATGCTTATGCCGATACGCTCGCTCACATCCCGGATCTGTTCGACGGCTTCGACATCGAAACCTCCGAGCAAATGCGGCAGCGCTTCGAGAATCGTGACCTCAACGCCGGCGCGCGCATAGACGTGGCCAAGTTCGAAGGCGATGACGCCGCCGCCAATGAACACCGCGGCGCGGGGCAGCACTGGATCGTTCAAAACATCGTCGGAAGTCGTCAGATGCTCGGCGCCCTGGATCGGCAGCGAGCGTGGCTTCGAGCCGGTGGCAATGACGATGTTCCTGGCCTCGAGTTCCCGCCCGTCGACGCGGATGGCGTTGCTGCCGATAAAGGCGGCCTCGCCGTGGATGACATTGACGCCTCGCTTGGCCATCAGTCCGGACAGCCGGGACGGAATGTCCCTGATCATTTCCTTTTCCCGCTCGATCAGCGCGCTCCAGTCGAGCCTCGGGGAATCGATGCTGATCGCATGCCGATCGGCCCGTTCGATTTCATCAAGCGCATGGGCCGCCGCAACCAGCACTTTCTTCGGCGTGCAGCCGCGATTGGGGCAGGTGCCGCCAAGGTCGCGGGCCTCGATCATGGCGACGGAAAGCCCTGCGGCGCGGGTCGCGACCGTGACGCCCATTCCTGCATTGCCGCCGCCAAGGACAACCACGTCATACTTTTCCATCTAGCGACTCCGCCCTGCCTAGTGGAGCTTGATCCGGGGTCTGGTGCGCCTGACCACCATCTCGCCGATCGAGTCCAACGCGGTCTTTGCGAGGCCGTGCACCGCCTTGAGATGCATCTTGTGCAGCGAGCGATAAACGAGCCTCGCAAGCAGGCCCTCGATCTTCAGCCCGCCGATCAGGCTGCCGAACGCACCGTAGTCGGCAAGCGAGACAAGGGAGCCGTAGTCGCGGTAGCGGAAGGCCGGCGTGGCCTGTCCCGCGAGGCGCGCGGCAACCACCTTCACCAGGTGGTCGGCCTGTTGATGAGCCGTCTGGGCGCGAGGCGGCAAGGCATTGTCTTCGCCCGGCAGGACGCAGTTCGCGCAGTCGCCGATCGCGAACACATTCTCGTCTCCTACAGCACGCAAGGTCTCGTCCACCATCAGGCGGTTGATGCGGTCTGTCTCGAGGCCATCGAGAGTCTTCAGGAAATCCGGCGCCTTGATCCCGGCCGCCCAGACCACGAGCTCTGCTGGCACAAACAGCTTTTCGCCCAGCCTGATGCCCTCCTCGGTCACTTCGGTGACCTTGATGCCGCAGCGTATCTGGACGCCCATCTTGATGAGCAGGCGTGCCGAAGCCCGCGCCATGTGCTCCTGAAGCGCCGGCAGGATGCGCGGCCCGGCCTCGACGATGGTGATGCGAATCAACTTCTCGAAGTCGATGTTGTCGAGGTTGTGCGAAGCGATTTCCCGCATCGATTTGTGCAGTTCCGCGGCCAGTTCGACGCCGGTCGCTCCGGCGCCGACGAT
>NZ_RZOJ01000355.1:0-6232 GCF_003998845.1 Mesorhizobium sp. M4A.F.Ca.ET.022.05.2.1
ACCCGGGATCGCGTGTTGACCTGATCGGCAGCTTTGCCTGTGGCGCCCGCCATTGGACGCCGTGTCTCTTGGCCCCGAGGGACCTACATTCCTAAAAGCAGGAAGCGTGCCAGTTCGACAGCGCGCTGAATTATCAAATAATATCAATGCGAAACCGCAGCCGCGCGACTTTTGACGAGCCCGGCGGAGGATCAAAGATTAGTCAGAACGCCTTGCACGGCAGCATAAAATTTGTGCAGTGCGGCAGATTGCCTACTGCCGATGCATTGCCTATTGCCGACGGAAACGCGCTTTCCGGTCATGGCGCTACTCCGCGGCCTCGACGAAGCGGTGGCGCTCATAGAGGAACTTCAGCACAGCCTCGCGGCAGCGCAGGAAGGTGCGGTCCGAGGCAAGCTCGATGCGTCGGCGCGGCCGGGCGAGCGGCACGGCAAGCACCTCGCCGATGGTTGCCGCCGGGCCGTTGGTCATCATCACGATGCGGTCGGACAGAAGCACCGCCTCGTCGACATCGTGGGTAATCATGATCATGGTCGTGCCGAGCCGGGCGTGGATGTCCATCACCGCGTCCTGGAGGTGGGCGCGGGTCAGCGCGTCGAGCGCGCCGAACGGCTCGTCGAGCAGCAGGATCTTCGGCTGCATGGCGAGCGCGCGGGCAATGCCGACGCGCTGCTTCATGCCACCGGATATCTCGGCCGGGCGCTTGTCCCTGGCATGCGCCATCTGCACGAGATCGAGGTTGCGCATGATCCACTCATGCCGCTCGGCCCGGCTTTTGGTGCGGCCGAAGACCTTGGAGACGGCAAGGTTGATGTTCTCGTAGACGGTGAGCCACGGCAGCAGCGAATGGTTCTGGAACACCACGGCGCGCTCAGGTCCCGGGCTGTCGACCTCCTTGTCCTCGAGCAGCACGGCGCCCGAGGAGACCCTGGTCAGCCCGGCGATGAGGTTGAGCAAGGTCGACTTGCCGCAGCCCGAATGGCCGATGATGGAGACGAACTCGCCCCTGTCGATGGTGAGCCTGATATCCTTCAGCACCTCGCTGACCTGGCCGCCGCGGGCGAAGGATTTGTCGATATGGTCGAGCTTCAGATAGGCGGTCATGGCGCCCTCCTCACTTTGCCGTTGTGCCGCGGGTGACGAAGGCGCCGACCGCCGCGACCAGCCGGTCGAGGCAGAAGCCGGTGACGCCGATATAGACGAGCGCGACGATGATGTCGGGCAGCCGCGAGGAGTTCCACGCGTCCCAGATGAAGAAGCCGATGCCGACGCCGCCGGTCAGCATCTCGGCGGCGACGATGGCGAGCCAAGAGAGCCCGACGCCGATCCTCAGGCCGGTGAAGATGTAGGGGGCGGCCGCCGGCACCATGATCTTGACGAAGAACTCGAGCTGGTTGAGCCGCAGGATGCGGGCGACGTTGCGGTAATCCTCCGGGATGTTGCGGACGCCGACGGCTGTATTGATGATCACCGGCCAGATCGAGGTGATGAAAATTACGAACAGCGCCGACGGATTGGAATCGCGGAAGGCGGCGAGCGACAGCGGCAGCCAGGCGAGCGGCGGCACGGTCCGCAGGATCTGGAACACCGGGTCGAGGCCGCGCATCGCCCACACCGACTGGCCGACCAGCGCGCCCAGCGCCACGCCGACCACCGCCGCCATGCCGAAGCCGATGGCGACGCGCTGCAGCGAGATCAGCACTCGCCAGGCAAGGCCGATGTCCTGCGGGCCGTTGTCGAAGAACGGATGCGCGATCAGGTCATAGGCCTCGTTCCACACCTGGCTCGGCGGCGGCAGGCTGGCCGTCGGCGACGAGCAGGCGACCTGCCAGACGACGAGCAGGACGAGGATGACAACGGCCGGCGGCACCAGAGCCGTCGCCAGCTTGCCGGCAACGGCCAGCGGGTCGATGCGGCGCCTCGCCTTTGCGGTGAAGGCGATCACCTCGGCGGGCTTTACGGGAAACGCCTTCACCTTGGTGTCCTCGACGGTTTGGATGGACATGTCTTCGCGAAGCTCCGTGGGGTCAGTGGCGACAACGGCGCGAGCGCCGTTGCGCTTGGGGCGGTGCCGGCGACAAACGGCGCTTTGGCGCCGTTTGCGCTTTGGCGACGACGGCGTGCTGCGCCGTCGCGCCTAAGCAGAAGCCTTGATCTTCAGGCTGTCGAGATAGGCTGACGGGTTGGCCGGGTCGAAGCTCTTGCCGTCGAAGAAGGTCTCGACGCCGCGCGACGAGGAGGCCGGGATGTCGCTTGCCGCGACGCCCAGATCCTTCGCCGCCTCGCGCCACAGATCCTCGCGGTTGACCTGGTCGACCAGCGCCTTGATGTCGGTGGTCGGCGCGAACTTGCCCCAGCGGATGTTCTCGGCGAGGAACCAGGCATCATGGCTCTTAAAGGGGTAGGAAACCCCGCCCTTCCAGAACTTCATGTAGAGGTCGGTGCCCTTGGCGACGCGGTCGTTGCCGTAGTTGATGTCGCCCTTGAGGCGGCCGATGATGTCGGCGAGCGGCACGTTCATCCATTGCCGCTTGCCGATGATGGAGGCCATCTCCTCCTTGTTCTCCATCGCCTCGCACCATTGCTGGGCTTCCATGACGGCCATCAGGATGGCCTTGGTGGCGTTGGGATATTTCTCGATGAAGGCGGCGCGCAGGCCGAGGGCCTTTTCCGGATGGCCCTTCCACAATTCACCCGTGGTGGCGGCGGTGAAGCCGATGCCCTGGTGGACGAGCTGCTCGTTCCACGGCTCGCCGACGCAGAACACGTCCATGTTGCCGACCTTCATGTTGGCCACCATCTGCGGCGGCGGCACGACGATGGTCGAGACGTCCTTGTCGGGATCGATGCCGCCGGCGGCCAGCCAGTAGCGTATCCAGAGGTCATGCGTGCCGCCCGGGAAGGTCATGGCGGCCTTGACCTCGTTGCCGGCGGCCTTCTTGGCCGCAAAAGCCTCCTTCAGCTTGGAGGCGTCGAGGCCGACGCCGGTGGCGGCGTATTCCTGGGCGACTGAAATGCCCTGGCAGTCGTAGTTCAGCCGCGCCACGATCGCCATCGGCATCGGCTGCTTGTTCTGCGTCACCTTGCCGGTATGCATGAGGTAGGGCATCGGCGTCAGGATATGGGCGCCGTCGATGCCGTTGGCCTCGCCGCCGAGCACCAGATTGTCGCGCGTCGCGCCCCAGGAGGCCTGCTTCAGCACCTCGACATCGGGCATGCCGTATTTGGCGAACAGCCCCTTCTCCTTCGCGATCATCAGCGGCGCCGCGTCGGTGAGCGCGATGAAGCCGAGCTTGGCGCCGGTCACTTCCGGCGCGGCGGTCGCCGCATAGGCGCCCGAAGGCAGGAGCTTGCGCGCCGCCACCAGCAGCCCCGCCGTCAGCGCGCTTCTGGCGAGGAAGTCGCGACGCGACATGCCCTTGAGGGTGGTTCCAGTTCCGATCCGTTTCGTCATCGTCATCTCCGGTTGGACGCCGCTTGGGACCGGCGCCGTCGATTGCGTGTTCGGTCAAAACAAAAAGCTGCCGGCCAGGTCGCTCGCGTCCGTACATCCGGGATCGCGTGTCGACCTGAGCGGCAGCTTTGCCTGTGGCGCCCGCCATTGGACGCCTGTTCCGTGACTCCGCGAGGAGCCTGGTTATTGCAATGCAGAAACCGTGCCAGTTTCAGATGAGATGACGAACACCAATTAAATCAACTGCATAGAACAAGGATCGGCACGCCGACCCGCAGGACGCACAGGCCAAAGATTGTTCATTAGCACAAGCGCACGCACAATTATTGTGCAATGCACAAGAGTGGCGCAAAAATAATCAGGTCCGCAAAACCAGCTCTCGACACGGTGATTTTGACAGATTGGGACGTCACGGCGCGGATCCTGGGATCTGCGCCGCGTCGCTTCGCTCCAGGATGACGACGACATGGCGCTTCGGCTATCTCCAAGGCGTCCGATCCGGCACCCCGCCCTATCGACATGTCAGAACGTCTGCGCCAGGGAGCCAGCCGATTGCGGGCCGGCAATATAGGCCGGGTCAGCCTGAGACAATTTCGTAGTGCAGAACCTGGACGTCGCCGAGGGTCGATCTTCGTCCAGGCGAGATGACGCCGGAGCCGAAGAGGAGAATATCTTCGCGGCGCACGAATACTTCATGGTCGGGTCCCATCGACACAAATGTGCCCGACGAGCTTCGCTCGATAAGCCGGGCCTTGCCATTTGAAATGGTGAAGGTGGCGTGGTGCCTTGAGACCCAGGGCAGATCGACGACGATATTGCATTCCGGAGATCGGCCGAACGTCACGAATTCGTTGTTTCGGCAGGATCGCAACTGATCTCCATAGCCGATGACTAGCTTGATCTGCGGCGGCGGGACGGAGCGCCTATCGACAATGGTGCCCCGGCTGGCGATGTGCGTATTACTGAGGGTCCCGTCGTCGCTCCTCAGAGTATAGACATCGAAGAGTTCTTGCTTCCCCTTGAAAGCCATCTTGTCGAGGAGCCGCAGGCCACTGCGGCTCCCCGCGGTAAGGCCTTCGAAGAAGCTCTGGCTGATCAGCACCTCCCCGGGGTTGGCCGTGCTGGACAACCTGGCGGTGACGTTGATAACGTCGCCGAATACCGCGCCCCGCGCGCGAATGACCGCCCCGAAATGTAATCCGATACGGGCGCACAACGGGCCTTTCGTCAATTGGTGGCTGATTTGGCAGGCGGCCCTCAGCGCGGTCTCCGGGCTCTCGAACAGGCTGAGTACGTCATCGCCCTTCGAGTAAATGAAATCGCCGCCGTGCTGGGCGACGATCGCTCCCATTGCGTCCAGGCAATCCGAAACCTGCTGCAGAGCGGCATCGTCGCCGATGCGCTCATAGAGAGGCGTGCTGCCCACGACATCGGCCAAAAGGACTGCGGCCAGAAGTCTTTCCTGATCCATCGATCTCGTATCCGCCCGAGAACGCAGCGTATATAGCACACCAAAATTGCCTTTGACTTATCAACTTGCGCGCATTGGCGATCCGCTACCCCGGCACGTCGGATCTACTGCGCCAAGGAACCAGCGTGTTTCTGGCCGGCAATGTAGGCTTCGATCTCGTCGGGATCGAAGATCTGGCCGTCGAAGAACCCGTCCGGGCCCAGCACCAGGCTTGCGCCTGCCGAACCGACAGGGGTCGCGGCCTTCAGCGCGCCTTCGACCTTGGCATTGGCGCCGGGCAACGCCACGCCGAGCGGCTTCAGCGCCGAGCGATAGAGGTCGGGCCGGTAGCAGTTCCAGGCGATGGCGAGGTTTTCCGGCGTGTGCGCCAACTGCCCCCAGCGCACCATCTGCGTGTAGAACCACAGCGCATGGCTCTTCCACGGAAAATTCGCCGCCTTGTCGAAGGGCACGAAGAAATCCGCGATCGCCCGCTCGGCGCCGCCGCCGAGCCTGAGTTGTCCGGTCAGGATCGGCATCTGCACCGCAGCCGGCAGGCCGAGGAAGCCCGGCCCGGCCATCAGCGCCGCCAGTTCGGCATGGTTCGCCGGGTCCTGACACCAGCGCGCCGAATGATGCAATGCACGCAGCAGCGCCGCCAGCGCCTCCGGATTCTCCTCCGCCCAGGCCTTGCGCACGCCGATCACCTTCTCCGGGCTGTTGCGCCACAGCAGCGCCTTGACGGTGACGATATGGCCGATGCCGACGGCGACCGCGGCGCTGTTCCAGGGCTCGCCGACGCAGTAGCCGTCGATGCGGCCGGCGGCCAGCGCATCGGCCATGAAGGGCGGCGGCACGATGACGATCTCGATGTCGCGCTCGGGATCGATGCCGCAGGCGGCGAGCCAGTAGCGCAGTTCGTAGTTATGCCCGGAATGCGGATGCACGACGGCGAAGCGCAGCGGCTCGCTCCCCGTGGTGGCCCGCCCGCGGATCAGCGCGCCAAGAGCGGCCCCTGCCCGCGCGGGATCGAGATCGGGTTCCGCGCCATGCGCCGCCATGCCGTCCCAGACGACATTGGAGACTGTGACGCAATTGCCGCCGAGGCTGAGCGAGAACGGAACAATGGTTTCGGAGGCGATCGGCGTGAGGCCGAGGCTGCAGGCCAACGGCATCGGCCCCAGCATGTGCGCCAGATGGAAATGGCCGATGGCGATGCGGTCGCGGATGTTGGCCCAGGAGGTCTCGCGATGCAGCGTCAGCTCGATACCCTCGCGCGCGGCAAAGCCCAGTTCGCCGGCCGCCACCAGCACGGCGCTGTCGAAAAG
>NZ_RZOJ01000356.1:0-6219 GCF_003998845.1 Mesorhizobium sp. M4A.F.Ca.ET.022.05.2.1
GGACATGGACACCTACATCACCACCGAGGTCGGCCAGCACCAGATGTGGGCGGCGCAGCACTATCATTTCGAGAAGCCGAACCGCTGGATGACGTCGGGCGGGCTGGGCACGATGGGCTATGGACTGCCGGCAGCACTCGGCGTGCAGATCGCGCATCCCAATGCGCTGGTCATCGACATCGCCGGTGATGCCTCGGTGCAGATGACGATGCAGGAGATGAGCACGGCGGTGCAGTACGAAGCGCCGATCAAGATCTTCATCCTCAACAACCAGTATATGGGCATGGTCAGGCAGTGGCAGCAGCTGCTGCACGGCAACCGGCTGTCACATTCCTACACCGAGGCGATGCCGGACTTCGTCAAGCTGGCCGAAGCCTATGGCGGCCACGGCATACGCTGCGACAAGCCGGACGAGCTCGACGACGCGATCAAGGAAATGATCGCGGTGAAGAAGCCGGTGCTGTTCGACTGCCGCGTGGCGACTTTGGCCAACTGCTTCCCGATGATCCCGTCGGGCAAGGCGCATAACGAGATGCTGCTCCCCGACGAGGCGACCGACGAGGCGGTGGCCAATGCCATCGACGCCAAAGGCAGGGAACTGGTGTAGGCGACGAGCCAAGGCAGGGCTGGTCGAAGGAAGCCGTGCGCAAACAGAGAATTAGACCCAAGAGTTGAAATCGAGATTCACCCCATGAACGCACAGCTCCAACCGACCGGCTCCGCCTATTTCATCGCCAAGGAAACGGAAAAGCCGGAGAACCACACCCTCTCCGTGCTGGTCGACAACGAGCCGGGCGTGCTTGCCCGGGTCATCGGCCTGTTCTCCGGCCGCGGCTACAACATCGAGAGCCTGACCGTCTCGGAAACCGAGCACGAGAAGCACCTGTCACGCATCACCATCGTGACGCGCGGCACGCCGCATGTGCTGGAGCAGATCAAGCACCAGCTCGAGCGCATCGTGCCGGTGCACCGCGTGGTCGACCTCACCGTACGCTCGCACGAGCTTGGCCAGGAGCGGCCGCTGGAACGGGAACTGGCCCTGGTCAAGGTCGCCGGCACCGGCGACAGCCGCGTCGAGGCGCTGAGACTGGCTGACGCCTTCCGCGCCAGCGTCATCGACGCCAACACCGAGCATTTCATCTTCGAGATCACCGGCAAGGGCTCCAAGCTCGACCAGTTCATCGCGATCATGAAGCCGCTCGGCCTGGTAGAGATCTGCCGCACCGGCGTGGCGGCGATGAACCGCGGCCCGCAGGGCATGTAGGAGGCCGGCGCCGAAGCGCCGGCAGGTCGTCATTTCCGTCCTGACCGTCTGGCCCGGTTGATGCTCCAGGGTGGCCTTTGCGCGCCCGGTATAAAAGGACAATTATACTGACCTATTCGACGCGATGACTTGTCTGGGAGGACGTCATGCCGCTTGAAACGTTCCTTGCGCTCCTGGTCTACGCCTTCGTCACCTCGATCACGCCGGGGCCGAACAACCTCATGCTGCTGGCTTCCGGCGTCAATTTCGGCATCGTCAGGACCGTTCCGCACATGCTCGGCATCAGCATCGGATTTCTGGTGCTGCTGCTTGCCGTCGGCTTCGGGCTCGGCGCGGTGCTGACGGCGTTTCCGGTGCTGCACACCGGATTGAAGATCGCCGGCGGGGTCTATCTGCTCTATCTCGCCTGGAAGATCGCCATGTCGCGTTCGCTGAGCAGCAAGGGCGAGACGGAAGCGCGACCGATGCGCTTCATCGATGCGGCCGCATTCCAGTGGGTCAATCCCAAGGCCTGGGTGATGGCGATCACCGCCATGGCCGTCTATGCCAATGCGGAGCACCCGTTCCTGTCGGTGGTGCTGATCTCGGTCGCCTTCACCATCGTCAACCTGCCGAGCGTCTCGGTGTGGGCGGGCTTCGGCACGGCGCTGCGCGGGTTCCTGTCGGATCCGGTGCGGCTGAAATGGTTCAACATTGCCATGGGTGTGCTGCTGGCGGCGACGCTGTGGCCGATGCTGCGCTAAGATCTTTTGATATTCAGGTGAGGCCGGTCTGCAAACGGCGCCTTCCTGCGCTTCCGGTGCTCACGTACCCAAAAGTACGCTCCGCTCCGGTAATCACCGTTTTCGACTCGGCCTGACCTGAATCTCAACAGATCTTAGGTCGCGATCCCGGCCCTTCGGTCGGGTTGCCTCCTTATTGTGCACTGCACATTAAATCTTCGTAATGCCGTGTTTTGGCCCTTTTCCGCCAAAGCCTTGTCCTATCTATTTCGGCGAAATTCGCGGCAAGGCGCCGCGGATCGAGCAGAAATAGACCACCGAATTCGGCGTGTCGCGTGAGAGGGCTTGTTGTCGATGCGCGGAAAAATCGTCTTTGCGGTGATTGCGCTGGCCTGCGTTGCCGGGGCCGGTCTCTACCTTTCGCCGACGGCGCTGGGCAAAGTCCAGCAACTGATTTCGGGCCAGCAGGCCGCCAGCAACGGCACGGACAAGACGGCCAAGGCACCGGACAACGCAAAGGGCGGCGGCGGTGGCACGCATTCGGCCTCGATCGTTTCCGCGGCCGCCACCACCGCCGATTTCCCCATCCGCCGCTATGCCATCGGCTTCGTATCCTCGCCGGCCGTGGTTGCCATCAACGCCCGCGTCTCCAGCCAGATCGTTTCGATCGCGGTCAAGGACGGGCAGATGGTCAAGGCCGGCGATCTTCTCTTCTCATTGGATGACCGGGCGCTGAAGGCGCAACTGGCGAAAGACCAGGCGACGCTGGTCAAGGACCAGGCGATGCTGGTCAGCGCCCAGGCCGACCTGCAGCGCGCCAAGGACCTCGTCGCCAAGCAGGCCGGCACCCAGCAGACCTACGATCAGGCGCTGGCAGCGCAGAAGGCGGCCGCCGCGACCATCGACGCGGACAAGGCGACGATCGATTCCGATACGGTTCAGTTGAGCTATGCGACGATTTCGGCGCCGATCGCGGGCAAGCTCGGCGCCGTCAATGTCTCGGTCGGCGATCTCGTCACCACCAGCAACGGCAGCAGCAGCGCGGCGCCGCTCGTCACCATCACGCAGATAAACCCGCTACAGGTGAACTTCACCCTGCCCGAGAGCAACCTCGCCTTGCTGCACAAGGCGCTGGCCGACCCGCAGCAAGGAGACGTGACGCTGACCAAGGACGGCGATCCGACGCCGATCGGCAAGGGCACGCTCGACTTCGTCGATTCCAGCGTCGACACCGCCTCCGGCACCATCGCCGCTCGGGCGAGCATACCGAACCCGGATCTCTCGCTATGGCCCGGCCAGTATGTGAACGTCGTGCTCGACGCCGGCACGATGCCGCAAATGACCTCGGCCCCGACGGTCGCGGTGCAGCCCAGCCAGAAGGGGCCGTTCGTCTACGTCGTCAAGCCGGACAATACGGTGGAGATGCGCCCCGTCCAGGTGGCGCTGACCGAGGGCGACAACAGCGCCATCAGCCAGGGCCTCAAGGGTGGCGAGAAGGTGGTCGTCGAGGGCCAGACCAGGTTGAAGGACGGCGCGGCCGTGCATGAGGGCAAGGCGGCGACCAATGGCGGCGCCCAGCGCGCAGCCAAGGTGGCGCAAGCCGGCAAGGCGGGCGAGGTCAGCCAATGATCTCCGAATTCTGCATTCGCAGGCCCGTCGCCACCCTTCTGATGTCGTTCGCCCTCGTGCTGGGCGGACTGTTCGCCTACAAGTTCCTGCCGGTCGCGGCGCTGCCCAGCGCCGAGTTTCCGGTGGTCAACGTCTCCGCCCAACTGGCCGGCGCCTCGCCGGAGACCATGGCGACCTCCGTCGCGACGCCGCTGATCAAGCAGTTCGCCACGATCGCCGGCATCGATTCCATCTCGACCACCAATTCGCTCGGCCAGACCTCGATCGCCATCCAGTTCGTGCTCAACCGCGACATCGACGCAGCGGCGGCGGACGTGCAGGCGGCGATCGCGCGCACGCAAAGGTCGCTGCCGCCCGAGATGACGGCGCCGCCGAGCTATCGCAAGGTCAATCCGGCCGACGCGCCGATCCTGTTGATGTCGCTGGTCAGCGACACGGTCCCGCTGACCGATCTCGATGCCTTCGCCGAGAACGTCATCTCGCCGTCGCTTTCGACCATCGACGGCGTGGCGCAGGTTTCGATCTACGGCCAGCAGAAATACGCCGTGCGCATCCAGATCGACCCGACGGCGCTCGCCGCGCGCGGCATCTCGATCGACCAGCTGCAGACGGCGGTGGCGTCGGCCAACAGCAACACGCCGCTCGGCGTGCTGCAGAACGACAAGCAGCAATTGACCATCACCGCCAACACGCAGCTCAACAACGCGGCGGAATTCTCCAACCTCATCATCGCCACCAAGAACGGCCATCCGGTGCGGCTGGGCGAGGTGACGCGCGTCGTCGATTCGGTTCAGACGACGACCACCGCGAGCTGGTACGACGGCACCCGCGCGATCATCATGGCCGTGCAGCGCCAGCCGGACGCCAACACGGTCGACGTCGTCGACAAGGTCAAGGCGATGCTGCCGTCCTTCCAGGACCAGATGCCGGGCGCCGCCTCGATCAAGCTGCTCAACGACCGCTCGACCTCGATCCGCCAGGCCGTCGACGACGTCCAGTTCACGCTGCTTTTGACCATCGCGCTGGTGGTGATGGTGATCTTCGTCTTCCTGCGCCGCGTCACCGCGACGATCATCCCGGCCGTCGCCGTGCCGATCTCGCTGATCGCCACGCTCGGCGCGATGTTCCTGTTCGGCTTTTCCATCGACAACATCTCGCTGATGGGACTGACGCTCGCCGTCAGCCTGGTCGTCGACGACGCCATCGTCATGCTCGAAAACATCTTCCGGCACATGGAGGAAGACGGGCTCTCGGCCTTCGACGCGTCGCTGAAGGGCGCGCGCGAAATCGGCTTCACCATCATCTCGATCTCGATCTCGCTGGTGGCGGTGTTCATTCCCGTGCTGTTGATGGGCGGCGTCATCGGCCGCATCTTCAACGAGTTCGCGGTCGTGGTGACCGTCGCCATCCTGGCGTCGATGTTCGTCTCGCTGACGCTGACGCCGATGCTCTGCTCGCGCCTGCTTTCGGTCTCGAAGGCGGAGAGGGAAGCCCATGGAGGCGGCCACAGGCATGACTTCGTCACACGCTGCTACGACTGGCTGCTGAGCTTCTGCTTGCGCCACACCTTTTTGGTGTTCCTCGTCTTCATCGGCACCGCTGCGGCGTCGGTCTGGCTGATCGAGGTCTCGCCGAAGGGCTTCTTCCCGCAGGAGGACATCGGCCAGATATCGGTGACGACGGTCGCCCGCCAGGACATCTCGTTCGACGCCATGGCCAAGCTGCAGGGCCAGGTGGCCAGCGTTTTCTCCCACTCGCCCTATGTCGATCATGTGGCGTGGTCGGCGGGCAGCGGCAACAATGCGCTCAACCAGGGCCAGTTGTTCGTGCAGCTCAAGGACAAGGACAAGCGCCCGGACATCGAAAAGGTGCTCTCGGATCTGCGCAAGCAACTGGCAGGGGTGGCCGGCATCGAGACCTATATGCAGCCGGTGCAGAACCTGAGGCTGGGTTCGCGGTCGTCGGCCAGCGCCTACCAGCTCGTGGTCCAAGGCCTCGATACCGGCCAGACCGATATATGGGCACAGAAGCTGAATGACGCGATGGCGGCGGACCACAATTTCTTCGCCGACGTCACCAGCGACCTGCAGAACAATGCCCTACAGGCGTCGTTGGTGGTGGACCGCGACAAGGCCGCCCAGCTCGGCATCGATACCGATACGCTGCGCTCGGCCCTCTATGGCGGCTTCGGCACCGATCAGGTCTCGACGATCTTCGGCTCGGCCGACAGCTATGCCGTGATCACCGAGCTCGACCCGAAGATCGAATGGTCGCCCGAGCGCATGCTCGCAATCCAGGTGCGGACAGCGAGCGGCAGCCTGGTGCCGCTTGGCGCCTTCGCCCATGTCGACCGCACGGCCGGCGCGCTCACCGTCAACCAGCTCGGCCAGCTTCCGGCGGTGACGATTTCCTACAATCTGCCGCCGGGCGTGGCGCTGGGCGACAGCGTGACCCGCATCGACCAGCTCAAGGAGCAGGTTCTCTAATTGCGAGCCCAGGGTCAACCGCTTTCTAGCCTTGCCGATATCCGGAACGTGCAGCGTGACCTTCACGCAGCTCCTCGCCGGTCAGCCTACGGTGCTGACGTATCCACAGACCTAAATA
>NZ_RZOJ01000357.1:0-6218 GCF_003998845.1 Mesorhizobium sp. M4A.F.Ca.ET.022.05.2.1
CGACCAGCCCCGCCGCCATCGCTTCCAGCGCCTTGATGCGGGTGCCGCCGCCGTAGCGGAGCGGCATCGGCGCGTAGCCCGCCGAGGCGAGCAGGTCGTGCAGGCTGTCAGGGTTTTCTACAAGGCGAAGGCCGTGTTCGGCGCATATCCGGCGCACGAGATTGTCGGGGGTCTTGCCGGCGACGGTGATCGACCAGTCGCGACCCGAGGCGGCGAGATGCGGCGCCATCCTGCGGCCCATCTGTTTGACGGCGTCGATGTTGGGGAAATAGCCGAGATGGCCAACGAAGCAAAGGCGCAGTGCCTCGTATCGACGGCTCGTTGTCGGCAAGGAAAGCACGCTTTCTTCGGGGATCGGATTGGCGATCACCCTGACGTCGCCTGTAGGGCCGAGGGCGGAAAGCAGCGTCCGGTCGACCCCGGAGCAGACCCAGACCTGATCTGCCACCGCCGCCGCATGTCGGTCGGCGTCCCGCGCCTGCTTGATCCTGCGCCTGTTCTCGCGCACCTTCCGCAGCCGCTTCAAGACCGGCAGCCCGGCAATGCCGTCCGCCACCGTCTTGGAATCGATATCGTGCAGGTCAATGACAGTGCGCGCGCCATGCTGCGGCGCCAGGTCAAGCAATTGCGCAAGCACGATGTTTTCGACCACCACCAGATCGGGCGCGAAAGCCCGCCAAAGCGCGTCGGCTTCGGCCAGTTCGTCGGCCGGCATGATGCGCATGGTCGGATGTGGCCTGTGACTTTGCCAGGCGCCGTTGCGGCGCGCCGACTCGAGGGCAAGGTGCCTGACATTGGAGAGCCAGGTTTGCGCTGGCGAACCGGTCAGGCTTACGGTCAGAACCTCGCCGACCGCCGAGAGCGCCCGCGCGTTGGCCGCGCACCTGATCTCGCCGCCGGACAGTGGTGGGAACGGACAAGTGAGCGTGAACTGAAGGATTTTCATGCTGCCCCCGCGGACAACAGTAGTCCAAGGCGCTTGAGGCCGGAATAGCGCAAGTCAGCCGGCTCAGGTTCTGGCGAAGCCGATGAAGTCGTCGGGCGCGGCGCGGCCCATTTCCTCTTCCCAGTGGCGGCGGCAGAGAGAAACATAGACGTCCTTGCCGATCGCCACCTGCTCGCCCTGCCTTGCCACCTTGCCGTCAGGACCCAGCCGCACGACCATCGTCGCCTTGCGGCCGCAGCGGCAGATGGTGCGCACCTCGCGCAGGTCGTCGGCGATGGCCAGCAGCACTCGCGAACCGGAAAACAACTTGCCCTGGAAATCGGTGCGCAGGCCGTAACACATGACCGGTATGTTCAGCCGGTCGGCGATACGGGCCAGTTGCCAGACCTGCTCTTCCTCGAGGAACTGCGCCTCGTCGACGAAAATGCAGTGCACAGTGGTGTGCTCGTGGTGCTCAGCGACACGGGCGAACAGGTCGTCGCCGTCGCGAAACATCTCGGCCTCGGCCTCGAGGCCGATGCGCGACGAGATCAGCCCGCTGTCGCCCTTGCGATAGTGTCCAGCGATGAACAGCATGGTGGTCATGCCGCGCTCCCGGTAGTTGTAGGACGCCTGCAAGAGCATCGTCGTCTTGCCGGCGTTCATCGTCGCGTAGTTGAAATAGAGCTTGGCCATGCCGCCTTTTAAGCCGAGTTGCAGCACGGCGGGGAGGGGGCGCTGTCGCATTCCCCTGAAAAAGCCGCGCTGTCCGAAAAGCGTCGGCGTGTCGCTGATCGGCCAGCGCGCGCCGTTCATCGTGATGTGGCAACGCTTGAAACCGCAGCAAAATGGTGTTTGGCTGACGAAACAAGGCGGAGACACAGACCGTAACTTCGCCGTGCCAAAAAGAATCGCAATGGGAGATTATCAATGTCGCGTATGAATTCCTTCGTCGCCGGTCTTGGCCTGGCGGCTCTTCTGTCCACCACCGCTGCCTTTGCCGGCGATCCGGCGAGCTGCAAGGCGGTGCGCCTGTCCGATGTCGGCTGGACCGACATCCAGGCCACCACCGGCCTCGCTTCGGTGCTGCTCACCGCGCTCGGTTATGAGCCGCAGGTGATCCAGCTTTCGGTGCCGGTGACCTATGCGTCGCTGAAGAATAACGACCTCGATGTCTTCCTCGGCAACTGGATGCCGTCGATGACCAACGACATCAAGGACTACACCGCCGACGGCTCGGTTGAGACCATCAGTGAAAACCTCAGCGGGGCCGGCTACGGCATCGTCGTGCCGACCTATGTGGCGGACGCCGGCGTCAAGACGCTGACCGATCTCGGCAAGTTCAAGGACAAGTTCGGCGGCAAGATCTATGGCATCGAGGCCGGCAATGACGGCAACCGCATCATTCTCGACATGATCAAGAACCCGAAGGACAATCTGGAGGGCTTCGAGCTGGTCGAGTCCTCGGAAGCCGGCATGCTGACTCAGGCCGAGCAGTCGATGAAAAGCAATGAGTGGATTGCCTTCCTCGGCTGGACGCCGCATCCGGTGATGGGCGCCATGAAGATCACCTATCTCGAGGGCATGGGCGACAGCGGCTTCGGCGCAGCCACCGTGCATACCAACGTGCGCAAGGGCTACACCACCGAGTGCCCGAATGCCGGCAAGTTCATCGCCAACCTGAAGTTCAACCTGGACATGGAAGGCGAGATGATGGACGCGATCCTCAAGGGCGGCGACGCCAACACGGTCGCGACCGACTGGCTGAAGAAGCATCCCGATGCAATCGCCCCCTGGATCGCCGGCGTGACCACCTTCGATGGCGGCGACGCGGCGGCCGCGGTCAAGACCGCGCTCGGGAGCTGAGCCGACTTGCGTTCGGCGTGACCGATCAGGAAGGGCAGCCAATCAAGAATAGGCTGCCCTTTTTCTTAATGCGCGTCGCGCTGAGACGGATTCAAGCGACGCGCTTCAAAGTGTTTGTCCGCCTGTCGTTTCCCAAAACCGCTGCGCACTTTTGGGCGACATGCGTTAAGCTGTGAGAAGATGACCGTCCGGCAAAGGCGGCAAGTCAAAGAGGGGCGAGATGGATCCTATTTCGAAATTCCTGGTCGGCTACAAGATACCCATAGGTCAGTGGGGAAAGGCCTTCTTCGGCTTTCTCACCGATAATTTCGACACCATTTTCAGGGCCTTCTCCAACGGCCTCAATTTCCTGCTTGACGGGCTGGTGGACGGGCTGCTGCTGATACCGCCAGTTTTCCTCATCGCGTTGATCGCGCTGCTCGCCTATTTTCTGCAACGATCGAGAGGGCTGGCGGTAGCCGTCTTTATCGGGCTGCTGTTCATCCTGAACCAGAACCTCTGGAAGCAGACCGTGGAGACGCTGGTGCTGGTGGTTGCCGCGGCGGCCGCCTCGATGGCCATCGGCGTGCCGCTCGGCATCTGGGCCGCGCACAAGCCGAAGATCTACCGCTTCATGCTGCCGGTGCTCGACCTGATGCAGACGCTGCCCACCTTCGTCTACCTCATCCCGGTGCTGACCCTGTTCGGGCTTGGCAACGCGCCCGGCCTTATCGTCACCATCATCTTCGTCATTCCCACTCCGGTTCGTCTTACCCATCTCGGCGTCACTTCGGTGCCGAAGTCGATTGTAGAGGCCGGCGAGGCGTTCGGCGCCACCAAGAGACAGCTTCTCTGGAAGGTAGAGCTGCCTTCTGCCTTGCCCACGATCATGGCGGGCCTGACGCAGTCGATCATGCTGTCGCTGTCGATGGTGGTGTTCGCCGCCCTCATTGGTGCCGGCGGCCTCGGCACCGAAATCAACCGCGCGCTCGGCTCTCGCAAGATCGACCTCGGTCTCGAGGCCGGCCTCGCCATCGTCGTGCTCGCCATCGTGCTCGACCGGATGACCCGCATTGGCGTTGGAGGCAAGAAATGACCGTCGCCGTTGACTTCAAGAATGTCGACATCGTCTTTGGCGCTGACCAGGCCGGCTCGCTGGCGCTGATCGACCAAGGCGCCACCCGCGCCGAGATCCTCGAAAAGACCGGCAACGTGCTTGGCTGTGCGGGCGCCAGCCTGACGATCCATGAGGGCGAGATTTCCGTTCTCATGGGCCTGTCCGGCTCCGGCAAATCGACCCTGCTCAGAGCCGTCAACCGGCTCAACGTGGTGTCGCGCGGCCAGGTTCTGGTCAAGGACGGCGACCGTACGGTCGATGTCGTCACGTGCGACGAGGCGACGCTCAGGCGCCTGCGGCAGAAGCAGGTGGCGATGGTGTTCCAGCAGTTCGGCCTTTTGCCGTGGCGCACGGTGGAGGAAAATGTCGGCTTCGGCCTCGAGCTCGCGGGCGTGCCGGAGGCCGAGCGCAAGGAGCGGGTCAGGAAGCAGCTTCAGCTCGTCCATCTCGACCAGTGGTCGAAGAAGTACGCGCATGAGCTTTCGGGCGGCATGCAGCAGCGCGTCGGCCTGGCCCGCGCCTTCGCCACCGAGGCGCCGATCCTGTTGATGGACGAGCCGTTCTCGGCGCTCGATCCGCTGATCCGCACCAAGCTGCAGGACGAATTGCTGCAGCTGCAGGCGGAACTGAAGAAGACCATCATCTTCGTCAGCCACGACCTCGAGGAGGCGCTGAAGATCGGCAGCCACATCACCATCATGGAAGGCGGGCGCATCGTGCAGACCGGCGCGCCGGAAGACATCGTGCTCAGGCCTGCCAACGACTATGTCCGCGATTTCATCGCCAACGTGAATCCGCTGTCGGTGCTGACGGCCTGGAACGTCATGCGCGACCGCCGCGACCTCGACCACGGCGAGGACGGCTGGGTATGGCTCGACCGGCGCAAAACGACGCGCTTCAAGATCGACGATCACTGGCTGGTGGCGGCCGCCGAACGCGACGGCAAGCCTGCGGTGTGGGTGTCCTGTGCCGATGTCGAGCGGCTGCCGGAGGAGACGGCGCAGGTCTTCTGGGCGACGCCTGGCACGTCGCTGAAGACGGTGATGCTGGCCATGCACCGCTCACAGACAGCGCCGGTGGCGCTGTTCGATGAGCAGTCGCGCTTCGTCGGCGCGATCGGGATCCGCGACGTTCTGAGCGCCGTGCTGCGGCGATAATCGCCCGCAAGTCGACGATGCCGCGGCCGAAGGTGCCGGCCGCGGATGCGCCGGTTGGCACCTTGGTACGACTGGCAGGGACGGGAACCGTGCCCTAGTATCATTCCTGCCGCGGCAAATCGCGCCGCGGGCGGCAGGCGCAAGGGGCATGCAGCAGGGATGATTTTCCGTCAGCTCTTCGATTCGGCATCGGGCACCTACTCCTATCTGCTGGCCAGCCGCCGGGGCGGCGAGGCGCTGATCATCGATCCGGTGCTGGAAAAGGTCGAGCGCTATCTGCAGCTGGTCAACGAACTCGACCTCAAGCTGGTCAAGGCGGTGGACACGCATCTGCACGCCGATCACATCACCGGCCTCGGCGCGCTGCGCGACCGGACGCATTGCGTCACGGTGATGGGCGAGCAGACCAAGGCCGACGTGGTGTCGATGCGGCTGGCCGACGGCGACAAGCTGGCCATCGAGGGGCTGGCGCTCGACGTCATCTACACGCCCGGCCACACCGACGATTCCTACAGCTTCATCCTGCCGGACCGGGTCTTCACCGGCGATACGCTGCTCATTCGCGGCACCGGCCGCACCGACTTCCAGAACGGCGATCCGCGCCAGCAGTACGAATCGATCTTCGGCCGCCTGCTCAAGCTTCCCGACGAGACACTGATCTTCCCGGCGCATGACTACAAGGGCGAGACGGTCTCGACCATCGCAGAGGAGAAAGCCTTCAATCCGCGCCTGCAGGTGAAGTCGGTGGACGAGTATGTCGAGATCATGAACAACCTCAAGCTCGCCAACCCGAAGATGATGGACGTCGCCGTGCCGGCCAACATGAAGGTCGGGCTGCATCAGGACGAGATCGCCGGGCGCGGCTGGTCTGTCACGGCGGACGAGGCGCTGGCGATTGTCGGCAGGCCGGACGTGGCTTTGATCGATTTGCGCGAGAGCGCCGAGCGGGAGCGGCATGGCGTCATCCCGGGTGCCATCCATCTGCCCTATCCCAGGCTGCAGGAGAACATCGCCGCCGGCGGCATGCTCAATGAGCTCGCCCGATCGACCAGCAAGCAGCTTTTGTTCTACTGCGCCTTCGGCGAACGCTCGGCGATGGCGGTGCAAGCGGCGCAGGACGTCGGCATCGCCAACGCCCGTCATATCCAGGGCGGCATTGACGCGCTGAGAAAGG
>NZ_RZOJ01000358.1:0-6215 GCF_003998845.1 Mesorhizobium sp. M4A.F.Ca.ET.022.05.2.1
GCACGAGTGACGCCAGGTTTTACCGTCCTTCGCGCTTTGATCTGATCAATTAGGCGGCCGCGTCAACGCGGCCGCTTGCATGTTTACGGTCCGGAGCTTATCTCGTGAGCTTCGGTGACACGCGCCGCCTGAGCTGCGGGCATCGAGCGTGACCAAGCGGAGAATCAGGCATGGCTTCGGCTGCTGAACAACTAGCCTCGAATCTGAATTTTTCGGCCTTCGCCAAGGCCGAGGACCTGAAGAAACGCATCTGGTTCACCGTCGGCGCGCTGCTCGTCTACCGGCTCGGCACCTATATCCCGCTGCCCGGCATCAATCCCGACGCGTTCGCCCAGGCCTTCTCCTCGCAGAGCAAGGGCGTGCTCGGCATGTTCAACATGTTCGCCGGCGGCGCGGTGCAGCGCATGGCGATCTTCGCGCTGGGCATCATGCCCTACATCTCCGCCTCCATCATCATGCAGCTGATGACCTCGGTCATTCCGTCGCTGGAAGCGCTGAAGAAGGAAGGCGAGCAGGGCCGCAAGATCATCAACCAGTACACGCGCTACGGCACCGTGCTCCTGGCGCTGGTGCAGGCCTACGGCATCTCCGTCGGACTGGAGGGCGGCAACGGCATTGTCAACGATCCCGGCATGTTCTTCCGAATCTCCACCGTCGTCACGCTGGTCGGCGGCACGATGTTCCTGATGTGGCTCGGTGAGCAGATCACCGCGCGCGGCATCGGCAACGGCATTTCGCTGATCATCTTCTCCGGCATCGTCGCCGGCCTGCCGCGTGCCATCTCCGGCACGCTGGAGCTCGGCCGCACCGGCGCCCTGTCGACCGGGCTGATCCTGGCGATCATCGTGCTCGCCATCGTCGTCATTGCGCTTATCGTGTTCTTCGAGCGCGCGCAGCGCCGCCTGCTGATCCAGTACCCGAAGCGCCAGGTCGGCAACCGGATGTTCCAGGGCGACACCTCGCATTTGCCGCTGAAGCTCAACACCTCGGGCGTCATCCCGCCGATCTTCGCGTCCTCGCTGCTTCTGCTGCCGGCAACGATCGCCGGCTTTTCGCAGACGGCCAACATGCCGGCATGGGCAAGCACAATCCTTGCCTCGCTGGGCCATGGACAACCGCTCTACATGGCATTCTACGCGGCGATGATTGTGTTCTTCGCCTTCTTCTACACCGCGATCGTTTTCAACCCGAAGGACACCGCCGACCAGCTCAAGAAGCATTCCGGCTTCATTCCAGGCTACCGCCCGGGCGAGCGCACCGCCGATTACATCGACTATGTTCTCACGCGCATCACCGTCATCGGCGCCATCTACCTGGTGCTGGTGTGCCTGCTGCCCGAATTCCTAATTTCAGCGACTGGCGTACCATTCTACCTTGGTGGCACATCGCTTCTGATCGTGGTCAGTGTAACGCTCGATACGGTGGCGCAGATTCAGGGTCACCTGATCGCGCACCAGTATGAGGGCCTGATCAAGAAGTCGAAGTTGCGCGGGGGGAAGAGGACCAGATGAGGCTGATATTGCTTGGACCGCCGGGGGCGGGCAAGGGGACGCAAGCGCAAAGACTGGTAGAGAAGTTCCGCATACCCCAGCTCTCGACCGGTGACATGCTGCGTGCCGCTGTGCAGGCCGGTACCGAGGTCGGCAAGCGGGCTAAGGCGGTGATGGATGCCGGCGAGTTGGTTTCCGATGCCATCGTCAATGCCATCGTGGCCGAGCGAATCGACCAGGCTGATTGCGCAAATGGCTTCATCCTCGACGGCTATCCACGCACCCTGGTGCAGGCCGATGCGGTCGAATCGATGCTCGCGGATCGTGGCCTCCATCTCGACGCCGTGATTGAGCTCGTCGTCGATGACAAGGCGCTGGTTGGGCGAATCGTCAAGCGCGCCGAGGATGCCAAGGCCGCCGGCCAGCCGGTGCGCAAGGATGACAATCCAGCCGTGTTCGAGGAGCGCTTGCGGGAGTACTACAAGAAGACCGCTCCACTCATTGGCTACTACTACGCCAAGGGCAGGCTGAAGAGCGTCGACGGCATGGCCGACATAGACACCGTCACGAGAGAGATCGAAGCGGTGCTCAAATCCGTCACGCAGGCGGCGGCATAGAGAAACAGCGCTTGACTGTAGCGGTCCGCTGGGGTATGGCGGCCCGTCTTCCATCAGGCATAGGCTTTGCTTGTCCGCAAGGGCAAGGCGGCCGCTTTGAACTGGAAACTCCCGCAAGGGCCGGCCTCCACCGGACGCGGGGCAACTTGAAGCGCCGGCGCGTCCGGCCCATATGGAGATGAGAGAAGATGGCTCGTATAGCCGGCGTCAACATTCCGACCAACAAGCGCGTCGTCATCGCGCTTCAGTACATTCACGGCATTGGCAAGAAGTTCGCCCAGGAGATCGTCGACAAGGTCGGCATCCCGGCCGAGCGCCGCGTCAACCAGCTGACCGACGCGGAAGTGCTGCAGATCCGCGAGACGATCGACCGCGACTACCAGGTCGAAGGCGACCTGCGCCGCGAAGTGTCGATGAACATCAAGCGGCTCATGGACCTCGGCTGCTATCGCGGCCTGCGTCACCGCCGCTCGTTGCCGGTCCGCGGCCAGCGCACGCATACCAACGCACGTACCCGCAAGGGCCCGGCCAAGTCGATCGCCGGCAAGAAAAAGTAATTGGTGAATGGTGAAATCGTGAATGGTGAATGGCTCGGTCTATTCACCATTCACTATTCACCACTCGCTAGGTGGAGCCGCTGGCACTACGGCGGTGTAGAGATCAACTGAAAGGACTACCATGGCCAAGGAAGCCGCTCGTGTTCGCCGTCGCGAACGCAAGAACATCTCGTCGGGCGTTGCCCACGTCAATTCGACCTTCAACAACACGATGATTACCATCACCGACGCGCAGGGCAATTCGATCGCCTGGTCGTCGGCCGGCGCCCAGGGCTTCAAGGGTTCGCGCAAGTCGACCCCGTTCGCCGCCCAGATGGCCGCCGAGGATGTCGCCAAGAAGGCGCAGGAACACGGCATGCGCATGCTCGAGGTCGAGGTCTGCGGACCTGGCTCCGGTCGTGAATCGGCGCTGCGCGCGCTGCAGGCCGCCGGCTTCACCATCACCTCGATCCGTGATGTGACGCCGATCCCGCACAATGGCTGCCGGCCGCGCAAGAAGCGCCGCGTCTAAGGAACTATCGAACGCCGCGCGAACGCCAAAAAGCGTTCCTCCGCGGCATTCCAGGTCGCCCGCCACGATTGGATGGTGGCGGGGCAACGGAAGGAAAGCATCATGATCCAGAAAAACTGGCAGGAACTGATCAAGCCGAACAAGATCGAGTTCTCGTCGAAGAAGAAGACGCTGACCACGCTGGTGGCCGAGCCGCTCGAGCGCGGCTTCGGCCTCACGCTGGGCAACGCGCTGCGGCGCGTGCTTCTGTCTTCGCTGCGTGGCGCGGCCGTCACCGCCGTGCAAATCGACGGCGTCCTGCATGAATTCTCGTCCATCGCCGGCGTGCGTGAGGACGTGACCGATATCGTGCTCAACATCAAGGAAATCGCCATCCGCATGGAAGGCGACGGCCCGAAGCGCATGGTCGTTCGCAAGCAGGGCCCGGGCGCCGTGCTGGCCGGCGACATCCAGACGGTCGGCGACGTCGAGATCCTCAACCCCGACCACGTCATCTGCACGCTGGACGAGGGTGCGGAGATCCGCATGGAGTTCACCGTCGACACCGGCAAGGGCTATGTGCCGGCCGAGCGCAACCGCGCCGAGGACGCGCCGATCGGCCTGATCCCGGTCGACAGCCTCTACTCGCCGGTCAAGAAGGTCTCCTACAAGGTCGAGAACACCCGCGAGGGCCAGGTGCTCGACTATGACAAGCTGACCATGACCATCGAGACCGACGGCTCGATCTCGGGCGAGGACGCGGTGGCTTTCGCCGCCCGCATCCTGCAGGACCAGCTCGGTCTGTTCGTCAACTTCGACGAGCCGCAGAAGGAAGTCGCGGCCGAAGCCGTCACCGAACTCGCCTTCAACCCGGCGCTGCTCAAGAAGGTCGACGAGCTGGAGCTTTCGGTGCGTTCGGCCAACTGCCTGAAGAACGACAACATCGTCTATATCGGCGACCTGATCCAGAAGACCGAAGCCGAGATGCTGCGCACCCCGAACTTCGGCCGCAAGTCGCTGAACGAGATCAAGGAAGTCTTGGCGGCGATGGGCCTGCACCTCGGCATGGAAGTGCCGGACTGGCCGCCGGAAAACATCGAAGACCTCGCCAAGCGTTACGAAGACCAATATTGAGCATGAATTCCAAGGATCGGCGGCGTGAGCCGCTCGATCCGACGGTCATGCGGAAAATCATCAGAGGCCGTGGCCTCTTGAACAACTGAAGAAGGAAAAGAGCCATGCGCCACGGTTTCAAAGGCCGTCGCTTCGCCCGCAGCGTAAGCCACCGCAAGTCTATGTTCGCCAACCTCGCCGTGTCTCTGATCGAGCACGAGCAGATCGTCACCACCCTGCCGAAGGCGAAGGACCTGCGTCCGATCGTCGAGAAGCTGGTGACGCTCGGCAAACGCGGAGATCTGCATGCGCGCCGTCAGGTGATCGCCCAGATCGGCAATGAGGGCGTCGTCAAGCGCCTGTTCGAGACGATCGCGCCGCGCTACGCCTCCCGCAACGGCGGCTACCTGCGCATCATGAAGGCGGGCTTCCGCCACGGCGACAATGCCGCCATGGCGGTGATCGAGTTTGTCGACCGCGACACCTCGGCCAAGGGCGCCGGCGACCGCGCCCGCATCGAAGCTGAAGGTACCGAAGAGGAAGCCGCGGCCGCCTGAGGCCGGGCTTTTCGCACGTGTTCAAAGGGGCCCTGTGGGCCCCTTTTTGCATTCTGAAAGCGGCGCTCTACGTTTCAGACAATTTCGTCGGCCGAAGCGCATGCTTTTGCGCGACAATTATCGGATTTCGGTGCATTAGCCTTTCATTCTGCACAATCGTCGGGAGAATGGCGCCCGATTTGGAGGATTCGGAATGCACGTCAAACGGCTGTCCATTGTTCTGATTTCGGCCTTGCTGGCGTTCGCACCGGCGGCCAGGCAGGCACTGGCCGAGGACGCCACCAAGCCCGCTGATCCGGGCTTGTCCGACGTGCTGACCGATCTGCTGCATGGCGTCGAAGGCGAAAATGCCACCTCCGGGCCGGACAAGCGCGTGCCGTTCGGTCGCGAGGAGGTGCAGCTCTCCTTCGCGCCGCTGGTCAAGCAGACGGCGCCGGCCGTGGTCAACGTCTATGCCTCGCAGACGGCCAAGGTGACGTCGCCTTTCGAGGGCGATCCGTTCTTCGAGGAGTTCTTCGGGCGCGCGCAGCCGCGCGCGCAGTCCTCGCTCGGCTCCGGCGTACTGGTCGACCCGAGCGGCGTCATCGTCACCAATTACCACGTCATCAAGGATGCCGACGAGGTGAAGGTGGCGACCGCTGACGGTCGCGAGTTCGCCAGCAAGGTCATGCTCAAGGACGAGACACTCGATCTCGCCGTGCTCAAGATCTCGGCCGACAAGCCGTTCCCGGTGATCGCCATCGGCGATTCCGACGCGCTGGAGGTCGGCGACCTGGTGCTGGCCATCGGCAATCCGTTCGGCGTCGGACAGACCACCACCAGCGGCATCGTTTCGGCACTTGCCCGCAGCCATATCGGCGTCTCGGATTCGGGCTACTTCATCCAGACTGACGCCGCCATCAATCCCGGCAATTCCGGCGGCGCGCTGATCAACATGGGCGGTCAGCTGGTCGGCATCAACACGGCTATCTACAGCCGCAGCGGCGGCTCGATCGGCATCGGTTTTGCCATCCCCGCCAACATGGTGCGGGCTTTCGCTGACGCCGCCAAAGCCGGTCTCGATTTCTTCGAGCGGCCCTATATCGGCGCCGAGTTCGAGGCGGTGACGCCGCAGATTGCCGAATCGCTCGGCATGGAAAAGCCGACCGGCGCGCTGGTCTCGACGGTCGACGCTACCGGGCCGGCGGGCAAGGCGGGGCTGAAGCCTGGCGACGTCGTGCTGTCGCTCAACAACACGACGGTCGAAAGCATCGAGGCTCTTGACTATCGCATGGCCACCTTGTCGATCGGCTCCAAGGCCAGCTTCGCTGTGCTGAGCAAGGGCCAGCAGGCGACGATGGAGATCCCGCTGGAGCGAGCGCCGGAAGGCGCCAAGGCCACTGAGGTGACGC